>DASXJM010000275.1:0-4857 GCA_036497405.1 Streptosporangiaceae bacterium
GTCGTCGGCATCATCGGGTCCTTCGTCGGCGGTTTCGTGGAAAACCTGGTCGAGTACCATTCGGTCTCGGTCCACTCGTTCCACACCACCGGCATCATCGGCTCCATCATCGGAGCCATCATCGTGCTCCTCATCCTCCGCGTCACCGGCACCGAGCGTGGCCGCGGCCGCTCCCGTCGTCGCCGTTGATAATGGCAGGGTGTTTTACCGCCCCTCCTAGGCTCCCCTCCCCCGCCACGCGGTACGCTCCCCGGGAGGAGTCCAAGGCCTGACCATTACCTGCTCCTCCCCCAAACGTCCCCGTCCGCGAACCCCCCCTCGCGGACGGGGACTCTTTTTATGCCCCTTTGCGGCAGGTGGGGGCCGGGACTCTGCAGGTGGGCCCGGCGGCTCGGGCGCTTGGCTGGGCGGCCTGACCTTGGGAGACGAGACGGGCGAGTGAGCCTGCTGGCCGAGCGGGCATCGCGGTTCACGCCTGAGGGCGCCGGCAGAGCCCTGGAAGCCCGCTGGGGGCGAATGGTGGGCGTGGTTCGCGGAGCTGCTGACCAAGGGCGGGGCGCAGGCCAAGGGGCGCCAAGGGCTGGCTACGGGGACGGCTGAGGCCTTGCCGACGGAGATGACTGGGGCCTAGCTGACGGGGACGCCGGCGGAGCCACGTCACCGGGGCCCAGGGAGCACGTGGGACTCAGACCCAGACCTTCGACAAAAGCAGCAGAAGCGCAACAAAGGGAAGAAGGCCAACGCCGAGCAACCGCAGCAGGAGAGGGAGCCACCGGGGGGTTCCGGGGGGTCGTCCCCCCGGGCAGATACTGCGGCCAAACGCGAAAATGGCCCCCGAAGGGGCCATTGAGTATTCGCATCCAGCTCGTCGCTGGGGTACCAGGACTCGAACCTAGACTAACAGGGCCAGAACCTGTCGGGCTGCCAATTACCCCATACCCCAATGCGGCGGCCAGAGCCGCTCGCGTGGAGCAGTCTAGCGGAGATCGGCGTCAGTGGCGAACGGAACGCGGGGTGGCGGGGCCGTGCTGGCCCGGGGCAGGAGGGTGGGCGCGGGCTCAGGGAAACCCTCGGCGGGGGTGCCGGCCGCGAGCTTGCTGAGGCGGCGGGCGGCCTCGGCGCCGACGCTGGCCACGTCGTGGCGGAGGGCGGTCAGGGCCGGGTGGACCAGCTCGCACAGGGCCGAGTCGTCCCAGGCCACGATGGACAGGCCGGCCGGGACCTCGACCCCGAGGCGCTGGGCCTCACCCAGGCCGGCCACGGCCATCACGTCGTTGTCGTACAGGATCGCGGTGGGCGATCCGGACCGCAGGCTCAGCAGTTCCCGGGTCGCCCGGGCCCCGGCCGGGCCGGAGTAGTCGCCCTCGGCGGCGGTGATCTCGATGCCGGCCCGGGCGGCGGCGTCGGCCAGCGCGGCGGTCCGGGCCTGGGTGTGCCAGTAGCGGGGCAGGCCGGTGACCCGGCCGATGTGGCGGTGCCCGAGATCGGCCAGGTGGCCGATGACCAGGGTCGCGGCGGCCTGGATGTTGAGGGAGACGGCGGGCAGCGAGCCGGCCGCCTGCGGCGCGCCCATGGCGAAGGCGGGCATGCGCAGGCCTTCCAGGACCGGGACCCGCGGGTCGTTGGTCTGCAGGTCGACCAGGAACACCCCGTCGACCCGGCGCTGGGCCCACCAGGCCCGGTGCAGCGCCATCTCGGACTCGTGGTCCTCGGCCAGGGTGAACAGCAGCGTCATGCGCTGGCGGGCCAGTTCGGCCTGGATCCCGGAGATCAGCTGCATGAAGTAGGGCTCGATGCCCAGGAGCCGCCCGGGGCGGCCGATGACCAGACCGAACGCGTTGGCCCGGCCGTCGGACAGGGCCCGGGCCGCGCTGCTGGGCTGGAAGCCGACCTCGGCCGCGATGGCCAGGATCCGCTCCCGGGTGGCGGCCGAGACCCCGGGCTGGTCGTTGAGGGCGAACGAGACGGCGGCCTTGGTCACCCCGGCCCGTTTGGCCACATCGGCGATGGTCGGGCGCTTCATGGGCGGGCCTCAGTGAGCGGTCGGGGCGGCGGACTCGGCGGCGGCCAGCCGGGCCAGGGCCCGGTCACGGCCGAGCAGTTCCAGGGCTTCGGGCAGCGGGGGCGCGGCCCGGCGGCCGGTGACCGCCACCGCGACCGGGGCGAGCGCCGAGTCCGGGCCCGAGTCCAGGGCCGGGCCGATGGCGGCGGCGGTCCACTCGGGCAGCGCGGCCAGGGCGTCGGCGGCCGCCTTGAGCTGGGGGGCGGCGTCCGGGGTGAGCACGGCGGCGTCCTCGGCCCGGACGGTGAACCCGGACTCGGGGACGAGCAGGAAGGCCAGCAGGTCGGGGGCTTCGGTGAGCCGGGTCAGCTGGTCCTGGATGAGGGGGGCGCCCTGGCGGATGAACCACATCTGGTCGCTGCTGAGTGGCTCGGTGACCAGGCCCACCTGGGCCAGAAACGGGACGATGCGGCGGGCGAAGTCGGCCGGGGTCAGGCCGCGGATCTTGGCGCCGTTGACGGCCTCCAGCCGGACCGGGTCGAACGGGACCGGGTCGGTCCGCAGCCCGGTCAGGTCGAAGCCACCGACCAGTTCGTCCAAGCCGAAATCCTCGCGCCCCTCCCCCGGTGACCAGCCCAGCAGCGCGAAGTAGTTGACCAGGGCCTCGGGCACGTAGCCTTCGCGCCGGTAGACCTCGATCGAGGTCACGCCGTTGTGCCGGGTCAGCGTCTGCTGGTCCGCGCCCAGGATGCGGGGCAGGTGCGCGAAGGCCGGGAACTGGTCCTCGGGCAGGCCCATGGCCCGGTACACGGCGATCTGCCGGGGCGTGAACGGCAGCATGGCCTCGTCCCGGATCACGTGGGTGATCCGCATGGCCGCGTCGTCGACCGCGGTGACCAGGGTGGGCAGCGGGTGACCGTCGCCCCGCATCAGCACGAAGTCGGGTACGTCGCGGTGTTCGACGGTGATCGGACCCCGGGCCAGGTCGGTGAACGTGGTGGCGCCGTCCGGCATGCGGAACCGCAGCACCGGCTGGCGGCCTTCGGCCAGGTAGGTTTCGGCCTGCTGCGGGGTCAGGGTGCGGCAGTAACGGTCGTAGTCGGCGGCCGGGGCCTCGGCCACTGGGGCTCCGGCGGCCGGGGCAGCCTCGGCCTCACGGCGGCCCTGCAGCTCTTCCGGGGTGCAGTAGCACCAGTAGGCCTGGCCGGTGTCCAGGAACTGCTGGGCCACCTGGTGATAGAGGCCGATCCGCTCGCTCTGCCGGCAGGGGCCGAACGGGCCGCCCTGGTCCGGGCCCTCGTCCCAGGCCAGCCCCAGCCAGTGCAGGGTCTCCTGGATGGCGGCGGCGTAGTCGGCGGTTTCCGGGGACTGGTTGGTGTCGGCGATGCGCAGCACGAACGTGCCACCGGTGTGGCGGGCCAGCGCCCAGGCGTACAGGGCGGTGCGGACGTCGGTGACGTGCAGCGGCGCGCTGGCCGCGGGCGCGAACCGGATCCGGGGCGGCCCGGCCGGGGGGCCGGGGGTGGTCGGCTGGCCGAAGCCGGGGCCAGAGTCGGGGTCAGTCACGGATGATCACTCGGTTGCGCAGGGTGCCGATGCTCTCGATGGTCACCGACACCTCGTCGCCGTGCTGCAGCGGCCCGACCCCGGCCGGGGTGCCGGTCAGGATGACGTCGCCGGGCAGCAGGGTCATGACCTGGCTGACGAAGGCGATCAGGGTGGGCACGTCGTGCACCATCTCCGAGGTGCGGGCGTGCTGCTTGATCTCCCCGTTCACCGAGGTGGTCAGGCCCAGGTCGGTCGGGTCGGCCTGGGTTTCGATCCAGGGGCCGATCGGGCAGAACGTGTCGAAGCCCTTGGCCCGGGTCCACTGGCCGTCGCGGGACTGCAGGTCGCGGGCGGTCACGTCGTTGGCGCAGGTGTAGCCGAAGATCACGTCCTGGGCCCGCTCCAGCGGCACCTCGCGGCAGAGGCGGCCGATGATGACGGCCAGCTCGCCCTCGAAGTCGACCCGCTCGGTCAGCTTGACCGGGTAGGCGATCGCGTCGCCCTGCCCGACCACCGAGGTGGACGGCTTGAGGAACAGCACCGGCTCGGCCGGGGGCTCGCCGCCCATCTCCTGGGCGTGCTCGGCGTAGTTCTTGCCCACCGCCACGACCTTGCTGGGCAGGACCGGGGCCAGCAGGCGGACGTCGGCCAGCGGGAACCGGCGTCCGGTGTACTGCACCCCGGCCGGGTCGGTCCCGAACGGGTGCCCGCGCAGTTCGGCGATGACCAGTGGCCGGTCGGTTCCGGACGCGGCCGGGCCCGCGTGGGACTCTTGCCCGGGGGCTGGCGTGACCCCGCCGCCCTGCTCTTCTTCGACCACGCCATAGGCGACATCGCCCCCCATGGCGAACCTTGCGATACGCACGGCTCTCCTTCGCACTCCAGCAGACGGCCACGGCGGTCGGTTCGAGCTCTCGGGTTCTCGGGCTCTCCAGCCCTAGAGCCTAACCAGACCGCCGGACCCTACTGCTGGTAATTCTCGACCTCGGGCACCGGACGGTTGTCCGCCACGCTCGGGTCCTCGCCGAACTCACGCCGGGCGCGGCGCTGCCGGAGCAGGTCCCAAGCCTGGTCAAGGGCCTCTTCCACGGTCTTGAGCTGCGCGTGCTCCTCGGTGCTGGTCAGTTCTCCGGCGGCCAGCTTGTCGCGGAGCTCGTGCTCGGTCGCGACCAGCTCATCGATGCGGGAGAGGATCTCCTTGTCGTCCATGGGTCCACCGTAAAGGTTTCGGGCCGCGTTCTGTGCGGCCGGGGCCAGGTCGGCTGGGCCGCGGGCCGGCGCGCGAAGCGGCCTAGTGGCCGGCGCGC
>DASXJM010000276.1:0-3161 GCA_036497405.1 Streptosporangiaceae bacterium
AAAAACCCCGCCAGCAACGGCAGTCACAATGGCCACTCCAAGCCCAGTGACCCCGAGCACGGGCCCAACGGGTTCGACCTGCACGCGCTGAGCGGCAACCTGTGCCGCTGCACCGGCTACCGGCCGATCCGCGACGCCGCCTTCGCGCTCGGCACCCCCGACCCGGCCGACCCGCTGCTGACCCGGCAGACCGCCCCGCCCCCGGCCGCCACCGCGACCAGCGTGGACAGCGACCAGGGCCGGTACGTCCGCCCGCCGACCCTGCCCGCGGCCCTGGACCTGCTGGCCGAGCACCCGGACGCCCAGCTGGTGGCGGGCTCGACCGACTGGGGCGTCGAGCTCAACATCCGGCACCGCCGGGCCGGGCTGAGCATCGGCATCGACCGGCTGCCCGAACTGCGCGAGTTCGCCATCACCCCCGATCACATCGACATCGGGGCCGCCCTGAGCCTCTCCGAAGCCGAGACCCGCCTGGCCGGCCAGGTCCCCCTCCTGGACGCGCTGTTCCCGCAGTTCGCGTCCAGGCTGATCCGCAACGGGGCCACGTTCGGGGGCAACGTGGGCACGGCCTCGCCGATCGGTGACACCCCGCCGGCCCTGCTGGCCCTGGGCGCCTCGCTGGTGCTGACCTCGGCCGAGGGCGACCGCGAGGTCCCGCTGGCCCGCTACTTCACCGGCTACCGGCAGAGCGTCCGGCGGCCCGACGAGCTGATCAGGACCATCCGCATCCCGCGTCCGCTGGCCCCGCTGACCGGGTTCCACAAGATCGCCAAGCGCCGGTTCGACGACATCTCCAGCGTGGCCGTGGCCTACGCCCTGCGCCTGAACGACGACCGGACCGTGGCCGAGGTCACCATCGGCCTGGGCGGCGTGGCCGCCACCCCGCTGCGGGCCCTGGACGCCGAGCAGGTCCTGACCGGGCAGCCGTGGAACCGCGACACCGTCCACGAGGCCGCCGACGCCCTGGCCCGGGCGGGCACGCCCATAAGCGACCACCGGGCCAGCTCCGACTACCGGACCGCGATGCTGCGCACGTCGCTGCTGAAGTTCTACGCCGAGCACGAGGAGGTGCTCTCATGAGTCAAGGTTTCGGGCCCCTGGCTGACCGCCCGTTCCGCCCGGCCGTGGGCCTGGAAGTTTCCCACGAGAGTGCCGACCTGCACGTCACCGGCCAGGCCCTCTACACCCAGGATCTGGTCGGCCGCACCCACGCCATCCTGCACGCCTGGCCGGTCAGCGCCCCGCACGCCCACGCAAAGGTGAAAGCCCTCCGCATCGACAAGGCTTATGAGACCCCCGGCGTGGTCAGGGTCCTCACCGCCGCCGACGTGCCCGGCCTGAACGACGCGGGCGAGAAGCACGACGAACCGCTGTTCCCCACCGAGGTGATGTACTACGGCCACGCCATCTGCTGGGTGCTGGGCGAGACCCTGGAGGCGGCCCGGCAGGGGGCGGCGGTGGTCGAAGCCGACTACGAGCCGCTGCCTGCCCTGGTCAGCGTGCACGACGCGATCGCGGCCGACAGCTACCAGGGCGCCGCCCGCACGGTCAGCCGCGGCGACGCCGCCGCCGGCCTGGCCCGCGCCACGCACCGGTTCTCCGGTGAGCTGGAGATCGGTGGCCAGGAACACTTCTACCTCGAGACCCAGGCCGCCCTGGCCCTGGTCGACGAGAACGGGCAGATCTTCGTTCAGTCCAGCACCCAGCACCCGTCCGAGACCCAGGACATCGTGGCCCACGTGCTCGGCCTGTCCGCGCACCACGTCACCGTGCAGTGCCTGCGCATGGGGGGCGGGTTCGGCGGCAAGGAGTTCCAGCCGCACGGGCTGGCCGCCATCGCGGCCCTGGGAGCGACGCTGACCGGCCGCCCGGTGAGCCTGCGGCTGAACCGCAACCAGGACATCCAGATGACCGGCAAGCGGCACCCGTTCTTCGCCACCTGGGAGGTCGGCTTCGACGAGGACCTGCGGCTGTGCGGGCTGCGGGCCACGCTGACCAGCAACGGCGGCTGGAGCCTGGACCTGTCCGAGCCGGTGCTGGCCCGCGCCCTGTGCCACATCGACAACGCCTACTGGATCCCGGACATCGAGGTCCACGGCCGGGTGGCCAAGACCAACCGGCCCTCCAACACCGCGTTCCGCGGCTTCGGCGGTCCGCAGGGCATGATCGTGATCGAGGACATCCTGGGCCGGTGCGCCCCCCAGCTGGGGGTGGCCGCCGATGACCTGCGGCGCCGGAACTTCTACAGCCCGGGCCAGGCCACCCCGTACGGGCAGCCGGTCCGGCACGCCGAGCGGCTGGAGGCCATCTGGTCCATCCTGGGTGAGCGCAGCGACTTCGCCCGCCGCCAGGCCGAGGTGGCCGCGTTCAACCGGGCCCACCCGGACACCAAGCGGGCCCTGGCCATCACCCCGATCAAGTTCGGCATCTCCTTCAATTTGACCGCGTTCAACCAGGCCGGCGCGCTGGTGCACGTGTACAAGGACGGCTCGGTGCTGATCAATCACGGCGGCACCGAGATGGGCCAGGGCTTGCACACCAAGATGATCCAGGTGGCGGCGACCGCGCTGGGCGTGCCGATGAGCCTGGTCCGGCTGGCCCCGACCCGCACCGACAAGGTCCCCAACACCTCGGCCACCGCGGCCAGTTCCGGGTCCGACATCAACGGCGGTGCGGTCAAGGACGCCTGCGACCAGATCCGGGCGCGGCTGGCCGTGGTGGCCGCGGGCCAGCTCGGCGTGAACAGTGCCGACGTGCGCTTCGTCGAGGGCGTGGTCACCGGCCTCGGCTTCCACGACAAGCAGCTGGCCTGGGCCGACCTGGTCCACGACGCCTACTTCCAGCGCGTCCAGCTGTGGGCGGCGGGTTTCTACCGGACCGAAGGCCTGCACTGGGACTCCAACCGGATGCAGGGTGAGCCGTTCAAGTACTTCGCCTACGGCGCCGCCGCGGCCGAGGTCGAGGTGGACGGGTTCACCGGCGCCTACCGGCTGCGCCGGGCCGACATCGTGCACGACGTCGGCGACAGCCTGTCCCCGCTGATCGACCTGGGCCAGATCGAAGGCGGGTTCGTGCAGGGCGTCGGCTGGCTGACCCTGGAGGAGCTGCGCTGGGACGAGTCCGACGGCCCGAACCGGGGCCGGCTGGCCACCCAGGCCGCC
>DASXJM010000277.1:0-7900 GCA_036497405.1 Streptosporangiaceae bacterium
CGTCCGAATCGTCGGAGGAGAAGGGATCCCTCGGGTGTGACATCCTGCCTCCGGCCCCCAGTAGCGCGTCCCTGCCCATGACAACGGAAACCACCGGCTTACGGTTCACCGGTTTCGCCGTCATCACCACAGATTTCCCGCTAAGATCTCCGGCTTTCCCAGGGGTGTCCACCCCTTACCGCCGTGACCTGGGCAGACCGCCTCAGTGTCGCAGGTAGAGATCGCGCAGCAACGCCACCTCGGCCCCATGGTGGATGGCCTCCCGGTGGATGTGCAGGACCAGATCGGCGAACGGCAGGTCCGGGAACGGCTCGGCCGGGCCGGTCGGCGCGGTCAGCCGTTCGGCCGACAGCCCCCGCACCCCGCTCATCCACGCCTCGTAGGCCGCATCCAGCTGCCGCAGCGCCCCGGCCGCCGTGTCCGCGTACTGGTGCGTGTCGTAACTGACCGGCGGCCCGCCGAAGTGCGACGCGACCCGCATGCCGAACACCCCCACGATCAGGTGGGTCAGCCGCCAGGCGATCGTGGTCACCGGGGCCGGGTCCGGCGGCGGGAAGCTCCAGTCGATCGTCCAGCCCCCGGCGGCGGGATCGCGGCGCAGGCTCCAGCAGTCCGGCACCGGCTCCCAGAAGTATTCCTCGTCGGTCAGCCCCTCGAACCGCGGCCGCAGCTGGCCGGTCCAGTGCCAGCTCAGCTGCTCGGCCAGATGCGGGGCCCAGTCGAAGTCCATGCCCGCACGATACGGGGACCCGCGGACAACGAGACGGGGCCCGGGCCAACCGGCCCGGGCCCCGCATCTCAGCGACTAACTAGCAGATCAGGCACCTCCGATGTCGAAGACGCCGATGAAGCCGTTGGCCGGGTTGGGCAGGGTGACGCTGGCCACGGTCTTGCCGGACTGCAGCGCCGCGCTGACCGAGTACACGTAGGTCTTGACGCCGTCCGACGTGCCGTCGTCGATGTTGCGGTAGGCGGTGGTCGCCGCGACCGTGTCCCCGGACAGGGGCTGGTAGGCACCGGCGCCGAGGGTCCAGTCGCTGAACGCGACCGGGATCTGCTGGGTGCTGCCGTCGGTGTAGGTGACGGTCAGCGTGCCGGTGGCGCCGGTGGCGTCGGCGTCGGTGGCGCTGCCCAGCAGGCCGATCTTGGTCGCGCCGGACGGGAGCACGACCGGGATGGTCTGACCCGACGCCTCGATGCTGTCGTTCGAGCCCGCGGGCTCGTTCGGCCAGGTGTAGGCGATGCCGTCCGCGTTGACGGTCGACCCGGGGGTTACCCCGGTCGCGGCCAGCGCGGTGGCCGAGTACAGCCAGGAGTCGCCGTTGTAACCCGACGAGGTGACCTGGCCGTCGTTGGACATGCCGATCGAGGTGTAATACGGCCACAGCTCGCCCGGTTTGGCCACGTCCACGCCGACCGCGGTGGCCGGCAGCGCCGTCCCGTCGCTCAGCTTGGCCGTGAACGCCACCGAGTAGGCGCCCTCGGTCGCCCCGGCCGTGACGGTGACCTGGGCCGTGGCCGACGAGGCGGCCGGCACGGTCAGGGCGCCGCTGGTGGGGGAGACGGTCAGGTTGCTGTCGGACGGGGTGGCCGTCCAGTTGGCGGTGATCGCCTTGCTGGTGAGGTTGTCCACGGTGAGGGTGGCCGTGCCGGTGGACCCGGGCGCGATGACCAGGCCACTGGCCGGGCCGGCCGAGTCCAGCGCGGTCTGCTCACCGGTGGAGTCCGAGGGCGGGGCGGCGCTGGCGTTGGCGGCCCAGGACTTGTTGGGCGTGCTGGACAGGGTGTAGTTCAGCGTGCCGCCCGCCGACAGGGTGCCGTAGTCCAGATAGGCCTTGTTCCAGGCCTGGCCGTTCACCTTCATGCTCTGGATGTAGGGCGCCGAGTCCTGGGCCCCGCTGGCGTTGATGGTCAGCGTGTTGCCGCTGCCCTCGTGCACCACGGCCTTGGGGAACACCGGGCTGCCCAGGGCCAGGGTCGGCGTGCCCGGGGTCTCCGGGTAGAAGCCGAGCTCGTCCCAGACGTAGGCGGAGCTCATGGCGCCGAGGTCGTCGTTGCCGAACGAGCCGACCGGCGCGTCGAAGTACAGCTGATCCTCGACGTTCCGGACCGTCTTCTGAGTCAGGTACGGAGCGCCCGCGTAGTCGTACTCGTACGGGATCTCCAGGCTGGGCTCATTGGACAGGTCGGCGTTGGTGCCGGACGGGCTGGCCAGGTTGGAGGTCAGGCTGTTCAGGTAGCTGACCCAGGCCGCGTTGCCGCCGCGGGCGTTGATCAGGGCCTGCAGGTTGAACGGCACCATCGGGGTGTACTGCGCCGAGGTGCCCTCCACGAAGCCGGCCGAGGTGCCGGGGGTGAAGCCGGGCAGCCACTGGCCGTTGGACAGCTTGGCCTGCATGTAGCCGCTGCCCGCGTTGAATGTGTTCTGCCAGCTCTGGGCCAGCGTGGCGAACTTGGTGTAGTTCGCGGTGTCGCCGGTCGCCTGGGCCAGCGCCGCGATCGCGTAGTCGGCGCTGTCGTACTCGAGCTGGGTCGACACCGGGCCGTAGAAGTTGCAGCAGCCGTAGGTGCCGTCGTAGGGCAGGTAGCCCTTGGACTGGAGGGTGGCGTTGCCGGGCCGGATGTTGTTGGTGCTGGTCGCTTCGGCCTCCATGTCCTTCAGCGCCGTGGCGACGTCGAAGTCGCGGGCCCCGAAGGAGTAGGCGTCGGCGATGATCTCGTCCGACGGGTCACCGACCATGACGTAGGACTCGCCGCTGTCCAGGTTCCACTTGGGCAGCATCCCGGTCTGGCTGTAGTCGGCCAGCATCGAGGTGATCGCGTCCGAGGTCTGCTGCGGGGCCACCATCGCGGCCAGCTGGACCTGGTCCCGGTAGATGTCCCAGCCGGACCAGTTGGCGTAGGCCTGGTGACCCTTGGCCTCCGTGTGCACCTGGCCGTCGAAGCCCATGTACTGGCCGTTGTCGTCGCTGAACACGTTGGGGTGCAGCAGCGCGTGGTACATCGCCGTGTAGAACTGGGTCTGCTGCGCGGCGTCGCCGCCCCCGATCTGGATCTTGCCCAGCAGCGCGTTCCAGGCGGCCACGTTGGCCTTCTGGGCGGCGTTGAAGTTCCAGGCCGGGATCTCCGAGGACAGGTTGGTGGCCGCGCCCGAGTCGCTGGTGTACGAGATGCCGACCTTGGCCGTCACCGTCTGGTTCTTGGTGGTGTCGAAGGTCAGGTAGACGCCGTCGGGGTTGGTCACGGTCGTCTGCGGCGACGCGGTCTTGGCACCGTGCACGGTCGGCTGCGAGGTGCGCGGCCTGAGGTTGGGCTTGGCCCCGGCGAAGACCTTGGTCGAGGGGGCGGTGGCCTTGGGGGTGGCCGCGTTCTTGTGGGTCACGTTGTTCTGGGTGACCTTCTTGGCGCTGCTGGGCGCCGAGGAGGCCGAACCGGAGCCGCCCCAGGTGCCGCTGGAGGTGAAGCTGTGGTTGAACACGATGTCGAAGTGCAGGGTGTAGTCGTTCTCCGGCGGCGCGGACTGGCCGCAGAAGTGCCCGGCCTGGACCGTGCCGGTCACCTGGTTGTCCCCGACGATCTGGGCGCTGGTCCCGTCGACCTGGTCGGCGCTGCCCGACAGCTTGAGCAGCAGGTTGGCCTGGCTGCTGGCCGGGAAGTTGAACGTGCCGATGCCGGCCCGGGTGGTGTCGGTCAGCTTGACCGTGACCCCGTTACCGAGGGTGTCGGAATACAGGCCGGTCTGGGCGACCTCGCCGGCGTGCGAGAACGAGTCGGTGGTGCTGCTGGGCGTGCTGCCGATCGCGCCCACCGTGGGCAGGATGGGCAGGTCGCCGCCGGCGCTGCAGCCGGGCCCGCTGACGTGGGCCAGGCTGTAGCCCATCAGCTTGGTGTCGTTGTACTCGTAGCCGCCGCCCTCGGGGCGGTCCGGCGAGGTGTCGGGGCTCCACTGGATCATGCCGAATGGCATGTCGGGGCCGGGGAACGTGTCCACCGCGCCCGAGGTGCCGATGAACGGGTTGACGAGCGAGGCCGGATTGGTGACCAGCTTGGGGGCCGAGGCGCTGGTGGCAGCGGAACTCGTACCCGCGACGGCGACCGTCGTTCCAAGGGCGGTGGCCGCCGTGACCAGCGCATACAGCACGCGCCGGGGACGACTACGGGTCATGGGGGTGCCCTTCGTTGGGGGTGCAGCTGTGTCGGGTTATGCGAGCAAAACAGCTGGACTAAACACGAAATCACCGAACCACGACGCAGACAACGATGTCAATAGGACTAACCTGAGGCAATAAGTGCGATCTCTGGCTGGTTTATACCAATATTGAATGACCCGGGCCGGGCTACCTTCATGACCTGGGACGAGCCGTCGAGATGGGCTGAGACGAGCCGCCCGCAGGCGGTGCGGAGACGGCGGTGGCCGCGGGAATTGTGACTGGCCACGTCGTGTTACAACGTCTGGCACACTAGAAGCCGCGAACACGCGGTACCGGTTCACGCCGCAGAAGGTCGGCCCGCCCCATGACGGGTCACCTGGCGACCCGGCGACCGCACGAGGCAGGAGTAAACGTGAAGCCTGAGATTCACCCCACCTATGGTCCGACCACGGTGACCTGCAGCTGCGGGAACACCTTCGTGACCCGGAGCACCGCCCCCGACGGCGAGATCCACACCGACGTCTGCTCAGCTTGCCACCCGTTCTACACCGGCAAGCAGAAGATCCTGGCCACCGGTGGCCGCGTCGCCCGGTTCGAGCGCCGCTTCGGCAAGAAGGCCGCGGGCAGCAAGGCCGCGGACACCAGCGCCGCGGACAGCAGCAAGTAATCCGCGCCCTGACCACGCACTGACCATCCGCCTGGCGTGCCCCGCACGCCAGGCGGTTTCTGGTGTTTGACCGACGGAGGAACGACTGTGTTCGACCGGCTCGGCGAGCTGGCGTCCGAGCACGCGGAACTGGAGCGCGCCCTGGCCGACCCCAGTGTGCACGCTGACGCCGACAAGGCCCGCGACATCGGCCGCCGCTACGCGGAGCTGACCCCGATCGTCAACGCCTACGCCGAGTACCGGCAGGCGCAGGACGATGAGGCGGCCGCCCGCGAGCTGGCCGCCGAAGACCCCGGCTTCGCGGCCGAGGGCGACCAGCTCAAGGCGCGCCAGGCCGAGCTGGAGCAGCAGCTGCGGCGCATGCTGGTGCCGAAGGACCCCAACGACGGCCGCGACGTGATCCTGGAGATCAAGGCGGGCGAGGGCGGCGAGGAGTCGGCCCTGTTCGCCGGGGACCTGCTGCGCATGTACCAGCGGTACGCCGAGCGGCACCACTGGGCCACCGAGGTGCTCGACTCCACCGTCACCGGCCTGGGCGGGGTCAAGGCCGCCACCCTGGCCGTCAAGGGCAAGAAAGGCGCCACGGCCGCCGGTGCCTGGTCCCGGCTCAAGTTCGAGGGTGGCGTGCACCGCGTGCAGCGGGTGCCGGTCACCGAGTCCCAGGGCCGCATCCACACCTCGGCCGCGGGCGTGCTGGTCATGCCCGAGGCTGAGCAGGTCGAGATCGAGATCGACCCCAACGAGGTGCGGACCGACGTGTTCCGTTCCTCGGGCCCGGGCGGGCAGAGCGTCAACACCACCGACTCCGCCGTCCGGCTGACCCACATCCCGACCGGGATCGTGGTGTCCTGCCAGAATGAGAAGAGCCAGCTCCAGAACAAGGAGCAGGCCATGCGCATCCTGCGGGCCCGGCTGCTGGCCCAGGCCCAGCAGGAGGCCGACGAGAAGGCCTCGGCCGAGCGGCGCAGCCAGGTCCGGACCGTGGACCGGTCCGAGCGGGTGCGCACCTACAACTTCCCGGAGAACCGGATCTCCGACCACCGGGTCGGCTTCAAGGCCTACAACCTCGATCAGGTCATCGACGGCGACCTGGACGCGGTGATCCAGTCCCTGGCCGACGCCGAGATGGCCGAGAAGCTCGGGGACGACGGGAATCCTGGCGCGTGAGCCAGGCCGGGGACGGACGCAGCAGTGGACACAGCGGGGGCCGTGCGGGTGAGCCTGTTGCTGGATGAGGTCGCGCTGGCCGCGGCCCGGCTGGCCGAGGTCGGGGTGGAATCCCCCCGGGCCGAAGCCGAGCTGATCGCGGCCCACGTGCACGGGGTCAAGCGGACCGAGCTGCACCAGGTGCCCGATTCGGCCTTCGACGCGCGCTTCTGGGAAGCCGTCAGCCGCCGCGCCGCCCGGGAGCCGCTGCAGCACATCACCGGGCGGGCCTACTTCCGCTACCTCGAGCTCGAAGTCGGGCCGGGCGTGTTCGTGCCCCGCCCGGAGACCGAGGTCATGACCGGCTGGTCCATCGACCGGCTGCGGGCGATGGACGTGGCCGAGCCGGTCGTGGCCGACCTGGGCACCGGCTCGGGCGCGATCGCGCTGGCCATCGCCCAGGAGGTGCCCCGGGCCCGGGTGCACGCGGTCGAGGCCGACCCGCTGGCCCGGCCCTGGACCGAGCGCAACATCGAGCGCCTGGCCGCCGCCGCCCCCTACACCAAGGGCCGGCTGACCCTGCACGGCGGCGACTTCGCCGACAGCCTGCACGAGCTGGACGGTCGCGTCGATCTGGTGGTCAGCAACCCGCCCTACATCCCCGTGGGCGCGAGCGTTCCCCCGGAGGTGGGAGAATACGACCCGCCGGCCGCGTTGTGGAGCGGGCAGGACGGGCTCGACAGCATCCGGACCGTGGAGCGCGTCGCCCGCCGGCTGCTGCGCCCCGGCGGCCTGCTGGCCGTGGAGCACGGTGCCCCCCAGGGCGCCGCCGTGTACTGGGTGTTCCCCGAGGAAGCGGGCTGGCGGGACACGCGTAACCACAAGGACCTGGCACGACGAGACCGTTTTGTCACAGCGATGTGGCCCGGCGACCGAGCCGACGGATGACGGGATGAGCGGGAATGACCGAACGTTTCGACCTTTCTGACCCGGCCCAGCACGCGGCCGGGATGGTGGCCGCCTCGGAGGCGATCCGCAAGGGCGAGCTGATCGTCCTGCCCACCGACACCGTCTACGGTGTCGGCGCCGACGCCTTCACCCCGTGGGCGGTCAGCCGCCTACTGGCGGCCAAGGGCCGGGGCCGCGACATGCCGCCGCCGGTGCTGGTCGGCACGGTCCGGGCCGCGAGCGCCCTGGTCGACGACTTCGGGCCGTTCGGCCAGGACCTGATCGACGAGTTCTGGCCCGGCGGCCTGACCCTGATCGCCCGGGCCACGCCCACGCTGGCCTGGGACCTGGGCGACACCAAGGGCACGGTGGCGGTGCGGATGCCGCTGCACGCGGCCGCCCTCGACCTGCTCAAGGCGACCGGCCCGATGGCGGTCAGCAGCGCCAACACCACCGGCCGCCCGGCCGCCACCACGGTCGACGAGGCCATGGAACAGCTCGGCGACTCGATCTCGGTCTACCTGGACGGCGGCCAGTGCGGGGGCGGCGTGGCCTCCACGATCATCGACCTGACCGGCTCGGTGCCGCGCCTGCTGCGGGCCGGGGCCATCTCCATGGACAGCCTGCGCCAGGTCGCGGCCCTCATCACCGGCGACGAGGTCCCCGAGCCCGAGGTCAACGGCACCGCGGTGCTGCCCGAGCCCGGGGACCCGGAGTCCGCGACCGGGGACGCGGCCGACGAGGCGGTCCCGGACGGCCCGCCCGACATCCCGTCCGACTCGCCCGCCGACGCCCGGGCCGATGCGCTCACGACGGCCGGTACGCCCGCCCCAGCGACCACCCCGCACCCTCCGGCCGACGCAGTGGACGCATCATCCCCGCCCGACCCGGTGGACACCACGCTGCGGGACGGCACCGGCGACGCACACGTCTCGGCCGGCACGCCCGAAGCCTGGGACATCCCCGGCCCGGCCGCCGATGACCCCGT
>DASXJM010000278.1:0-7758 GCA_036497405.1 Streptosporangiaceae bacterium
ACCGCGCTCAACACGGCGCGGACCGCGGGCACGCTGGGCCGGGTGCTGGGCGACGTCGGCTCGGCCGCGCTCCGGGCGGGCAAGCGGGCCCACGCCGAGACCGGTATCGACCGGGCCGGGGCCAGCCTGGTCACGGTGGGCATCGAGGCCGCCGTGGCCGAACTGGGCCGGGTGTCCCTGACCGGTCAGCGGGTGCTGGTGGTCGGGGCCGGCTCGATGAGCTCGCTGGCCGCCACCACCGCCGGACGGGCCGGCGCGGGCGAGGTCACGGTGGCCAACCGGACCCGCCGCCACGCCGACCGGCTGGCCGCCTCGATCGGTGGCCGGACCGCCGACCTGGACCAGCTGCCCGCCGCGATCGCCGCCGCTGACCTGGTCATCTCCTGCACCGGCGCTTCGGGCCTGGTCATCACCGCCGACTCCGTGGATGAGGCGCTGGCCCAGCGCGACCCGGCCGGCCCGCTGGTCTTCCTGGACCTGGCCATGCCCCGGGACGTGGGCGCCGACGTGGCCGACCGGCCCGGCGTGACCGTCATCGGCATGGACGAAATGGCCGACGCCGGCCGCACCGCGGTCGCGGGACCGGGGGTCGTCGGCGAGGTGGTCGCGGTCCGGGCCATCGTGGACGAGGAGTTCGCCGCGTACCGGTCGGCCGCGCACGCCGCGCAGGTCACGCCGACCGTGGTCGCGTTGCGGGCCAAAGCGGCCGAAGTGGTCGACTCCGAGCTGGCCCGGCTGACCGGCCGGCTGCACAATGTCGAAGGACTCGACGCACACGCCCTCGACGAGATAGCCCGGACGGTGCGCCGGGTGGTAGACAAGCTTCTGCACGCACCGACGGTGCGTGTCAAAGAGCTCGCCGGCTCGCCGCGGGGGGACGGGTACGACGAGGCGCTGCGGGTGCTGTTCGACCTTGACCCACGGACGGTCGAGGCGGTCACCCGCGCGGAACCGGATGAGGCAGACGTGGAGATCGCCGGCCTGCCCTCGCCGTCGGCACAGGAGGGGATCCGGGAATGAGCGTGCCCGCCGCCCTGCGGCTCGGGGTTCTGCGCCTCGGTACCCGCAAGAGCCCGATGGCCATGACCCAGTCCGGTCTGGTGGCCCGGGCCATCACCGAGCGCACCGGGCGCCCGGTCGAGCTGGTCGGGGTGACCACCAAGGGTGACGTCAGCCGGGCTCAGCTGGCCCAGATCGGCGGAACCGGGGTGTTCGTCAGCGCCCTGCGCGACGAGTTGCTGGCCGGCCGGGTCGACCTGGCCGTGCATTCGCTGAAGGACCTGCCGACCGGCCAGCCCGAGGGCATCGTGCTGGCCGCGATACCGGTCCGGGACGATCCGCGGGACGCGCTGATCGCCCGGGACGGGGCCAAACTGGCTGATCTGCCGAGCGGGGCGGTCATCGGTACCGGGTCCCCGCGCCGCGCCGCCCAGTTGCTGCTGCTCCGCCAGGACATCCGCTGTGTGCCCATCCGCGGCAACGCGGACACCCGGCTCGGCAAGATCGGCGCGGGCGAGGTGGACGCGGTGGTGCTGGCCGCCGCTGGCCTGGGCCGCCTGGGCCGCCTCGACCTGATCAGCCAGATCTTCGAGCCCGACGAGATGCTGCCCGCGCCCGGCCAGGGCGCGCTGGCGGTCGAGTGCCGCGCGGCCGACCCTGAGCTGGCCGCGCTGCTGGCCTCCATCGACGACCCGGCCAGCCGGGCGGCGGTAACCGCCGAGCGGACCGTGCTGGCCGCACTGGAAGCGGGCTGCAGCGCGCCGATCGGCGCCTACGCGGCCGGCACCCCTGACCATCTGCAGCTGGAAGCGGCCGTGATCGCCGTCGACGGCGGGCAGGCGCTGCGCGAGCGGGACGGCGATGTGCCCGCCGCCGCGGAGCAGCTTGGCCGCCGCGTCGCGGACCGGCTGCTGAGTAGCGGCGCGGGCACGCTGATGACCGCACCGCCAGGACGTACGAACGGGAACGATGCCTTGTGAACGCCACCCCTGCCTCCTCCAACCCTCCCGCTGGTGAGCCGCGTCCGGCCAAGCCGGCCCGGCCGGCGTCGGCGGGCCGGATCGCCCTGGTCGGCACCGGCCCCGGCGACGAGCGCCTGCTGACGCTGCGCGCGGCCCAGCTCCTGGGCCAGGCTGACCTGGTGGTCGCCCGGCGTGAGCCCGGCCCGCGGACCCGCGAGCTGATCGCGCCCGGTGCCGAGCTGGTCGTGCTGGACAGCCCGGAGTCGAGTGAACCCGATCTGGCCGCGGCGGCCCGCTCCGGTCAGCTGGTCGTCCGGCTGTACGACGGCGACCCGCTGTTCGACGGCGGCGCCCCGGACGCGATCGGCTACGCCGAGGCCGGGGTCCCGTTCGAGGTGGTGCCGGGTCTGACCGCGGCGACCGCGGTCCCGGCCTACGCCGGCATCGCGCTGGGCCGTGAGGGCGGCGAGGTCCGGGTCATCCAGGCCGCCGACGCCAGCCGGGTCACCCGCACTCCAGGCTCCCTGGTGGTGCTGGGCGCGGGTACGGGCCCGGCCGACCTGGGCAAGATGCTGATCGCCGCGGGCTGGCCGGATTCGACTCCGTTCGCCATCACCTGGGACGGCACCACCACCGCGCAGCGGACCGTGACCACCACCCTGGGCCGCATCACCGCCGACCTCAAGGCGGCCGGGGTCAGCCCGGTCAGCGCGGGGGAGGCCGTGGCCGTGGTCGGTGACGCGGCCGCGCAGCAGCGGGACCTGTCCTGGTACGAGACCAAGCCGTTGTTCGGCTGGCGGGTGCTGGTGCCGCGGACCAAGGCCGACGCCGCGGGCGTCTCCGAGCAGCTGCGCGAGCAGGGCGCGGTCCCCGAGGAAGTGCCCACGATCGCGGTGGAGCCGCCCCGGACGCCTCAGCAGATGGACCGGGCCGTCCGTGGCCTGGTCACCGGCCGCTACCAGTGGGTCGCGTTCACCTCGGTCAACGCGGTCCGGGCCATCCGGGAGAAGTTCGAGGAGTACGGCCTGGACGCCCGGGCGTTCGCTGGCGTCAAGGTGGCGGCGGTCGGGGATCAGACCGCGGCCGCGCTCAAGGACTTCGGCATCGCGCCCGACCTGGTGCCGGAAGGTGAGCAGTCGGGTCCGGGCCTGGCCGAGGAGTGGCCGCCCTTCGACGACGTGCTCGACCCCATCAACCGGGTGCTGCTGCCCCGGGCCGACATCGCGACCGAGCACCTGGTGGCCCGGCTGACCGAGCTGGGCTGGGAGACCGAGGACGTCACCGCCTACCGCACGGTCCGGGCCGCCCCACCGCCCGCTCCGATCCGCGAGGCGATCAAGGGCGGCGGCTTCGACGCGGTGCTGTTCACCTCGTCGTCGACCGTGCGGAACCTGGTCGGCATCGCGGGCAAGCCGCACGCGGTCACGGTCATCGCGGTGATCGGTCCGCAGACGGCCAAGACCGCCGCCGAGTTCGGCCTGCGGGTGGACGTGACCGCTTCCCAGCCGTCGATGACCGCGCTGGTCGAGGCGCTGGCCGAGTTCGGGGCGGCCCAGCGGCAGGCCGCGGTCGAGGCTGGTGAGCCGCTGCGGCGGCCCAGCGAGCGCCGTCGTGGCGCCCGCAAGCGGCTCCGCTGATCCACGCCGTCCCCTGAGCTAGCTGAAGGAGGCCCGGTGAACGCAGGGTTCCCGGTGGTCCGGCCGCGCCGGCTGCGGCGTACGGCCGCGTTGCGCGCCCTGGTCGCGGAGACCGCGCTGCGGCCCACCGACCTGGTGCTGCCCATGTTCGTCAAGGAGGGCATCACCGAGCCGCAGCCCATCGGCTCCATGCCCGGTGTGGTTCAGCACAGCCGGGACAGCCTGCGCAAGGCGGCCGTGGAAGCGGTCGACGCCGGCGTGGGCGGGATCATCCTGTTCGGCATCCCGGCCGTCAAGGACGGCCGGGGCTCGGCCGCCGACGACCCGGCCGGTATCGTCCAGCTCGCCATCAAGGATCTGGCCGCCGAAGTCGGCGATCGGACCGTGCTCCTGGCCGACCTGTGCCTGGACGAGTACACCGACCACGGCCACTGCGGCCTGCTGACCCCGGCCGGTGACGTCGACAACGACGCCACCCTGGAGCGGTACGCGGCCGTCGCGGTGGCCCAGGCCGCGGCGGGCGTGCACGTGGTGGCGCCCAGCGGCATGATGGACGGCCAGGTCGGCGCGATCCGGTCGGCCCTGGACGGGGCGGGCTACGCCGACGTCGCCATCTGCGCCTACTCGGCCAAGTACGCCTCGGGCTTCTACGGCCCGTTCCGCGACGCCGCCGAGTGCGCGCCCCAGTTCGGCGACCGGGCGTCCTACCAGCAGGACCCGCCCGGTTCCGACGAGGCCCTGCGCGAGGTGCTGCTCGACATCGACGAGGGCGCGGACATGGTCATGGTCAAGCCCGCCCTGCCGTACCTGGACATCGTCCGCCGGGTGGCCGACACCGTGCATGTGCCGGTGGCGGCGTACCAGGTCAGCGGGGAGTACGCGATGGTCGAGGCGGCCGCGGCCAACGGGTGGCTGGACCGCGACCGGATCATCACGGAGACGCTGACCGGCATCCGCCGGGCTGGGGCCGGCATCATTCTCACCTACTGGGCCGCCGAGGTCGCCCGCCGTCTGCGCCAGCAGTAGTCGGCCGTCTGCGCGAGGGCTGACCCGCCCCGCCGGGCCTCCCATTCGCCGGTACCGGTAGTTAGTGAATGAAAGGTCACAAACCGGCTTTCCGGCCGAACTCCTCGTATGCCCTGATCTACGATGGGTGACACCGATGAGGAGTGCCGGGGGACGGCCGGCCTCCGGGCAGGAGCTGGCCAATGGTCGATGTGGTGCGGCGCCGTGGCCGCCGGAAGGCGGCCGACCGGGGCGATCGGCGTGAGCCCCTCGGCCAGGCGGCGATCAACTACGCGACCCTGGGCTGGCCGGTGGTGGTCGGGGCTCAGCTGTCGGCCGACGCGCCGACGACCGGCCGGGCCTGTTCCTGTGATCGGGTCGGCTGCCCGGCGCCGGGGGCTCATCCGGTCTCCCCGACCTGGCAGATGCAGGCCACCGTGGACACCCCCACCATCCAGGACTGGTGGGCGGTCCGCCCGGACGCGTCCGTGATCCTGGTCACCGGCCGGGTCTTCGACGTGCTGGACGTGCCGGCCGAGGTGGGGACGGCCGCCCTGACCCGGATCGAGCAGGCCGGAATCGAGGCCGGCCCGGTCGGCGCGGCCGGCGGCCGCATGCTGTTCTTCGTCACCACCCGTGGCGCCCCGGTCGACGAGGACGAATGGTGGTCCTGCCGGCTGGACTGCGAGCCGGAGAACATCACCCGTCTGGGCAGCCTGCTCTGGCACTGCCGGGACAGCTACGTACTGGCCCCGCCCTCGACCGCCGGCCCCGGGATGGAGGGCCAGAGCGGCGTGGCCCGCTGGATCCGCGACCCGGCCGACCATCCGCTTCCGGACGCGCTTAGGCTGCTTGAGTTCCTGGTTGACGCCTGTGAGGAGGCTGGTCTGTCGTGAGCTCTGCCGCCGACGGAGTCCCGGAATCCGGCGATCGTTCGGCGGAATGGTTTCGACGGGCCAGCGCGGTCACGCCCGGCGGCGTGAACTCCCCGGTCCGGGCGTTCGGCTCGGTCGGCGGGACCCCGCGCTTCATCGCGTCCGGCTCCGGCCCCTACCTGACCGACGTGGACGGGCACGAGTACGTCGACCTGGTCTGCTCCTGGGGCCCGATGATCCTCGGGCACACCCACCCGGCGGTGGTGGCCGCGCTGCAGGAGGCGGCCGCGGACGGCACGTCGTTCGGCGCCGCGACCCCCCGCGAGGTCGAGCTGGCCGAAGAGATCGCGGGACGCACCGCGGCCGAGAAGGTGCGGCTGGTCAACTCGGGAACCGAGGCCACCATGTCCGCGCTGCGGCTGGCCCGCGGGTTCACCGGACGGCCGCTGGTGGTGAAGTTCGCGGGCTGCTACCACGGTCACGTGGACGCGCTGCTGGCCGCGGCGGGCTCGGGGGTGGCCACGTTCGCGCTGCCGGACTCCCCCGGCGTCACCGGCGCCTCGGCCAGCGACACCATCGTGCTGCCCTACAACAATGAAGATGCTGTCGCCGCGGCGTTCGCCGAGCGCGGCGACCAGATCGCCTGCGTGATCACCGAGGCCTGCCCGGCCAACATGGGCGTGGTGCCGCCCGCCCCGGGGTTCAACGAGGCGCTGGCCGCGATCTGCGCCGAGCACGGCGCCCTGCTCATCATGGACGAGGTGCTGACCGGCTTCCGGGTCACCCGGTCCGGCTGGTACGGCCGCGAGGGCGTGGCCGGTGACCTGATCACGTTCGGCAAGGTCATGGGGGGCGGCCTGCCCGCCGCCGCGTTCGGCGGCCGGGCCGAGATCATGGACCGGCTGGCCCCCACCGGCCCCGTCTACCAGGCCGGCACCCTGTCCGGTAACCCGCTGGCCACCGCGGCCGGACTGGCCACGCTCCGGGCCTGCACCCCCGAGATCTACGGCCGGGTCGACGAGGCCGCCGCCCTGGTGGCCAAGCTGACCACCGAGGCCCTGGCCGCCGCCGGCGTCGAACACCACCTGCAAACGGCCGGCAACCTCTTCTCCGTCTTCCTCGGCCGCAGCGCCCCGGTCCGCAACTTCGACGACGCCCGCGCCCAGTCGGCCCCCGCCTACGCCGCCTTCTTCCACGCCATGCTCGACCACGGCGTCTACCTCCCCCCATCCCCCTTCGAAGCCTGGTTCCTCTCCGCCGCCCACGACACCACCGCCCTAGCCCGCATCGCCTCTGCCCTCCCCGTAGCGGCGCAGGCTGCCGCCCAGGTCCTGGGCTGACCCGGCCCCCTGACGCGTGCAAAAAGGGCTGCCCCAACAGCCCTTTTTGCACGCAGGCGCGTTGAGTTCCTGGTTATCCACAGAGGCGCAACGTGTTATAGCTCAGGTGAGCTATGGGCGCGATGCTCGAGAGGTGGGAACTCCGGACAGCGACGAACTGAGGCAATTGCTCAGAGATCGCGAGGGGGTTGTGAGGACGGCGGAGGTGCTTCGCTTCCTGCCTCGGGCGACGCTGCGCTGGAGGCTGGAAAGCGGCCGTTGGCAACAGGCCTGCCGTGGAGTGGTGGTGGCGCAGTCCGGCCCGCTGTCCCCCGTACAGCAAGTCTGGGCGGCGGTGTTGTGGGGTGGCCGGGGCGCCGTGCTCGCCGGGCTCACTGCCGCGGGCCTAGACGGGCTGAAGGGATTCACCGAGCCACGAATTCATCTGCTGGTGCCTGACAACCGCCAGATCCGGAAGGAGCCGATCCGCGACCCAACCCGCATCCCGGTACTGGTGCACCGTTCGCGACGGCTGGACGAGTGCGACATCCACCCGGTGCGGCTGCCACGGCGCACCCTCCTGCCTCGGTCGCTGGTGGACGCGGCTGCCTGGGCGCCGACCGATGACCGCGCCCGGGCGATACTGGCAGCCGGAGTCCAGCAGCGCCTGGTCCGTCCCGGCGACCTCATGGCCGCACTCACCGGGTCGGCCAAGCCGCATCGGCGGCAACTGATCAGGACCACCCTGGGCGATGTCGCGGGCGGCGCCGAAGCTCTGTCGGAGCTGGACCTCACCGCGCTGCTCCGCCGGTACCGGATTCCCGAGCCGGACCGGCAGGTCAGCCGCCGCGACCGGCACGGAAGACGGCGCTGGCTGGACGCGGTGTGGGAAGCGGCCCGGCTGATCGTGGAAGTGGACGGCTTCTGGCACACCGAAGCCGCCGCCTGGTGGGCGGACATG
>DASXJM010000279.1:0-19845 GCA_036497405.1 Streptosporangiaceae bacterium
GCCATGCGGACGCTGGGGATCCGGTCCATCCCGGTCGGCCCCCGCACCGCGACCCGGGCCCATCCGCTCGGGCTGACCCGGCGGGAGCAGGAAGTGCTGGCCCTGATCGCCGCCGGGCGGACCAACGCCCAGATCGCCCAGCAACTGGTCATCTCGGCCAAGACCGTGGACCACCACGTGTCGGCCGTGCTGGCCAAGCTGGGGGTGCCGGACCGGAACGCGGCCGCCACCCACGCGGCCCGGCTGGGGGTGGCCGGCCAGCGGTCCGGGTGAGGCCGGCCGTGATCACCGGGTCCGGGACCGCGGTCCGGTGGCGTCCGGCTGCGCCGCGCGGTCGGCGGTCTCCAGGTCCTTGAAGAAGCGCTTGTGCACGTGCAGCTTCTCGTCGCCGGCCGGGATCACGTGCCACAGACCCGAACCGGGGCCGAGCGGCCGCGACCGGGGCAGCTCGCCCACGACCCCGCGGGCCTTCTTCATGCCCCACTTGCCCGCGTCCAGCACGACGGTCCGCCGCGGGGTGACGGCGACGATCCGGTAGCTGTTGATGAGCGGGAACAGGAAGAAGCCGGTCAGCGGGACCATCCACTGGCTGGCGGTCTGGGCGCCGAAGACGGCCTGCACCGTCTCACCCGGCTGCAGGTAGGACGCGGCCGACTCGCGCATCGAATCTCTGATGGCCATAGGAACCCTCCGGGCTCGGAACAGGGGCGGGGCGGACGCCCCAGCGCTCACATCTCGAAACTACGGAGATCGGGGGCCCGCCAGCATCGGTGATCACCACCTAGATTTCCCGACCGGGGTACCCATATTTCCGGCCGTCATTTTCAGCGTTGACGCTCATTCTGGCACCTGCTAGATTTCTTTTGCATGTGCTAGAAAGGTGATCATGGACGTGGACGATCTGACCGGGCAGGGACTGCTGCAGGTGCTGGCCACGCTGGCCAACCCGCACCGGCTGCGGGTGGTGGCGGCGCTGGCCGGAGAGCGCAACTACGTGAGCCGGCTGGCCCGGAGCCTGGGGATCAGCCGGGCCCTGCTCCAGGTCCACCTGCGCAAGCTGGAGGCGGCCGGCCTGGTGTCGGCCACCATCGAAGTCTCAGAGGACGGGAAGGCGATGAAGTTTTACGAGGTGACGCCGTTCGCGCTGCACCTGACGCCCGAGGTCATCGCCGACGCGGCGCGGACCCTGGGCCCGGAGAGCGAGCTGGAGGCGGGGGCGCGATGAGAACGAGGATGCCGATCGAGACGGGGATCTACTGCCTGACCGGCCTGCTCGCGCTGGGTCTGGTGATGCTCGAGCTGCACAACGCGGACGCCAGCAGCAGGTCCGTGGTGTGGGTGATCCTGGCCCTGTCGCTCGGGGCCGGGATGGTCGCCCTGACCCGGGCCCTGATGTTCAAGCGCAGGACCCAGGCCGAGCTGGCCGGCGGGGAGCAGTACCGGGCCCTGGCCGAGGAGTACCGGCGGCTGGCCGACCTGGCCATCACGGCCCAGGAGCACACCGACCTCAAGCTGGGCGAGGTGACCGCCCAGCTCGACCACTTGCGCGACCAGAGCGACTCGCTGCAGAAGATCCTCAAGGAAGTCGAGTAGCCCCGGCCGCCGCGGCCTACGCCGGGGTGAGGGTCGCGGTGATGGTGATGTCGATGATCCGGCCGATCATGATGCGCGGGCCCGGATACCGGCGGCGCGGCGGTCCAGCCGGGTGTGGGCGGTCACGATCGCGGTCCGGCCCCGGGGAGCCACCTCGGCCGGGCCGGACAGCGGGACGCTGGTGCCGCGCACGGCCAGCTGGCCGGTGATCTGCCAGCCGTCCGGGGTGACGGTGACGGCCCCAGCGGCGAAGGTCATGGTCGGGTGGGTGTCGAGGTCGAGGAACCGCGGCTGGCGCAGGTCCCGGTCCCGGCGGGAGTTCCCGGTGTCGATGGCGCCGAGGTCGAGCGAGCCGAGGATCGGGCCGGGCTGGCCGTGGTCGTCGATCTCCACGGTGCCCTCGATGATCGGGACGGTGCCGATGACGGTGCGGCCCAGGTTGGTGACCCGGAAGGTCGCGGTGCTGTGGACCGGGTCGACCCGCCAGCGGCCGGTGGCCAGGGAAACGACGGAGGTGGTGGTCATGATCAGCTCCGGACCGGGCGAGCCGGGTCGTGCTCGTCGACCTCGACCACCGGGTAGAGCTCCAGCCGGTCCGGGCCGGGCAGCAGGACCGGGTCCTCGCCGGGCAGCAGCTCGGTGCTCATGATCGCTTTCTGGCCGTCGAGCAGGGCCTGCTCGCTGTCGGCGATGGTCACGACCAGCTCCGACCCGTCCTCGCGCCGCAGCAGGTAGACCTGGTAGCGATGGCCGAGCTGGCGGATCGCGGGGCGGATCCGCTCCCGGGTCGCGAAATCCTCGGCCGCGACCAGCTCGGGACTACGGGGACCGTCGAAGTAGATGACCTGGGCGTACATGGTGACCCTCCTGTCGGTGGGGTGGCTTGGTAGGGCCGACTCTCCCGGCTGGGGGCGCCGGGCGGATCAGTGCCAGCACGTAACGCTGGTACGCAACCGCCGGCCGGGCGATACTGCCTGGCATGGGGGTGCCGATCGTCGGCCGCGATCACGAGCTGGGCCAGTTGCGGGCCGGCCTGGTCGCCGCGGCCGACGGCGCCGGGCGGCTGGTGCTGGTCAGCGGCGAGCCCGGGATCGGCAAGACCCGGCTGGTCGCGGCGACCCGGGCGATGGCCGGCCAGTACGGCCTGCCGGTGGCGGCCGGCGCCGCCATCGACGACCCGGGCATGCCGCCGCTGTGGCCGTGGCGCGGGGTGAGCCGGGCGGTCCCGGCCCTGGCCGCCGTGCTGACCAACGCGGACGGCCCGGCCGGCGGCTCCGCGGGCGGGTCGCTGAGCGGGGCGGGCGACTCGGCGTCGGAGCGGTTCGTCATGCTCGCCGCGGCCAGCCAGGCGCTGGCCAGCGCGGCCACCGACCGGGGCCTGCTGATCGTGCTGGAAGACCTGCAGTGGGCCGACCGGACCTCGCTGCTGCTGCTCCGGCACCTGGCCGGCGAGCTGGCCGGCCGCAGGCTGCTGGTGGTGGCCACGGCCCGGGAAACCGCGGGCCCGCCGCTGGCCGAGCTGCTGCCCGAGTTGCTGCGCGGCGGTGAGGCCCGGCCGATCCGGCTGACCGGGCTGTCCCGGCCCGACATTGCCCAATGGCTTCGGCAGCGGGGCGCGGGCGGCGACCCGGACGAGCTGGCCGCGCGGCTGCACGCCAGGACCGGCGGCAACCCGCTGCTGGTGCGGATGCTGATCGAGCGTGGTCCGTCAACGCTCGACCAGGGGCTGCAAGGCTTCCCCGAACTGCGGCGCCTGGTGCTGACCCAGGTACGCGGTCTGCCCGACGCCACCCGGGACCTGCTCGACGTGGCCAGCGTGCTCGGCGAGCAGATCGATCCGCCGCTGCTGGCCGAGGTCAGCGGGCTGTCCGCCGCCGAGGTCAGCGTCATCCTGGACCGGGCGGCCGCGCTCGGGGTGCTGGCCGCCGCCCCGGACGGGACCGGGCTGTCGTTCGCGCACGCCCTGGTCCGGGACGCGATCTACGACGAGCTGGCCCCGTCCCGGCGGGCGGCCCTGCACGAGCGGGCCGCGCGGGCGTTGGAGCGGTCCGGGGCCGGACCGGCCCGGGCCGGGCTGATCGCCACCCACTGGCAGCGGTCCGGCCAGCCCGGCTGGGCCGCGCCCGGCCTGCGCTGGGCCCGGGTCGCGGCCCGGGCGGCCACGGCGGCGCTGGCCTACGACGAGGCGGCCCGGTTCACCGCCCTGGCCCGGCAGGCGGCCGAGGCCGGGCCGGAACCGCCGACCGCCCTGCGGGCCGAGCTGACGGTGGAGCTGGCCCAGGCCGAGTTCGTGGCCGGGCACGTCGAGGCCAGCCTGGAACACTGCCAGGCCGCGGCCCGGCTGGCCGAGGCGGCCGGCCGCCCGGACCTGCTGGCGGCGGCGGCCCTGGTCATCACCGGGATGGGTGATCCGGTCACGACCATGACCGTGGACGCGCTGTGCGCCGCGGCCCTGGACGCGGCGCCCGCCGGGGACACCACCCTGCGGGCCCGGCTGCGGGCCCGGCAGGCCATGGCCGCGTCGGAAACCGGGGCCGGGAACCGGGCCGGGAGCTGTCGGCCGAGGCCCTGGCCCTGGCCGAGCGCAGCGGCGACCCCGACGCCCTGCTGGACGGCCTGCACGCCCGGCACCTGTCGCTGTGCGCGCCCCAGTTCCTGGCCGAACGACAAGAGCTGGCCGTCCGGGCCGGCCAGGTGGCCCGGCGGGCCCGCCAGCCACTGGCCGAGTTGTGGAGCCACGTCTGGCTGGTCGACGCGGCGTTCCAGGCCGGGGACCTCGGCGCCGTGGACGACGAACTCGGCCGCATCGAGCAGTTCGCGACCGCCCGGCGGCACGGCCTGGCCTGGTGGCACCTGTACCGGCTGCGGGCCAGCCGGGCCGCGCTGGTCGGCGACCTGACGGCGGCGGTCGAGCTCAACGAGGCCGCCCGCGAGGTCGCGAACCGGATCGGGGCGGTCAGCACGACCGGCCTGTACTACGCGTTCCTGAACCAGCTGGCGCTGCTGCGCGGCACCGTCGACCACGAGGCCGGGCAGGGCGGCCTGGCCATGATGCGGCTGGCCCCCAACATCCCGCTGGTGCGGGTGTTCGTCCCGCTGCTGCACGCGCTGATGGGCGACCAGGACCTGGCCCGGGCCACGTTCGAGGAGTTCCGGCACCTGCCGGAAACGGTCGAGGTCGGGCCGCGCTGGGCCGCCCTGATCGGCCAGATCGGAGTGGTCGCGGTGATGCTGGGCGACACCGGGACCGCCGACCGGGTCTACCGGGTGCTGTCCGGGCTGGCGCCCTGCTACATGGGGGACGGCTCGGGCGCGGTGTTCTGCGCGGGCTCGGTGGAGCGGAACGTCGGCGACCTGGCCCTGGCCACCGGCCGGACCGACGAGGCGATCAAGCGCTACACGGTGGCCATCGAGATGAACACCCGGATCGGGGCCCGGCCGTTCCTGGCCCTCAGCCGGCTCGGGCTGGCCCAGGCCCTGATGGCCCGGGGCGACCCGGGTGACCGGCCGGCCGCCCGGGCCCTGGTCACCGAGGCCGCGGCCGAGTTCCGGCGGCTCGACCTGCCCGGGCCGCTGGCCGAGGCCGGCGCCCTGGTGGCCCGCATCGACGCCGCGGCCCGGGCCGGCAACCCGCTGTCCCGGCGGGAAGCCGAGGTGGCGGCGCTGATCGCGCAGGCCCGGTCCAACCGGCAGATCGCCGAGCACCTGGTCCTGTCCGAACGCACGGTGGAAAGCCACGTTCGCAGCATCCTGGCCAAGCTCGGCTACTCCACCCGCACCGAGATCGCCACCTGGTCGCTGCGGCGCTAGCCTGGGGTCGCGATCTGGCCGGCCGACCGGGCCGCGACGCGGTAGCGGCCGGGGGGCTGGCCGATGACCCGGCGGAACGTGCTGCTGAAGGTGGTCTCGGCCGGGTAGCCGACGGCGGCGCCGATGCTGGCCACGCTGTCACCGCTGGTGCGCAGCTCGCGGGCGGCCCGGTGCATGCGCCAGGTGATCAGGTAGTCCAGCGGCGGCTGGCCGACCAGGGTGCGGAACCGGGCCGCGAACGCGCTGCGGGACATGGTCGCCTCCCGGGCCAGCCCGGCCACGGTCCACGGCTCGGCGGGCCGGGTGTGGATCGCGGCCAGGGCCGCCCCGACCTGGGGGTCGGCCAGGGCCGCCAGCCACCCGGTGGGGCCGGCGGGCTCAGTAGGGGTGGTCAGGACGGCCCGCAGGACCTGGACCAGCAGGACGTGGGTGAGCTGGCGCCGGATGGCCAGCGAGCCGGGGGCGCCGGGATCGGCGGCCTCGGCGCTGAGCAGTTCCAGCACGGGCCGTTGCGCGGCGGCGGCCCGGCCCGTGATCGGCACAGCGGGCGGTGTGCGCTCCAGGAGCAGGCCTTCGGCGTAACGGTCCACGGTCAGCCGGCCGCTGACCAGAACGGTGCGGCCGTCGCCGGCCGGGCCGGGACCGGTCTGGTGGTAGACCACCGGCGGCCACGGGCCGGGCAGGACCACCGGCTGCGGGGTGGCCGCCTCATTCGGATCGGACCGCACGGCGAACTCCTGACGCCCGGTCAGCAGCAGGCCGTCCCCGGCCCGGAGGCGGACCGGTTCGCCCGGGCCGCCGCCGGCCGGCCCGGCCGGGCCGACCGTGACCCAGCACTGACCGGCCAGGACGGCGATGACCTTCAGCTGGCCCGGCTCGGGGAAGGACAGGCCCCACGCCCCAGCCGCTTCCAGCCGGGCCGACGACGCCACCCGCACGTCGAGGATGTCCAGGACCGAAGACAGCGCATCGGGCACGACGACTCCTGGACGATAGCTAAAGAATATGGTCGGATATCACTCTATCGTCGCACCTCGGTCCGGATAGCGTCGTCTTATGACCGACAGCTCCTACGGGCAGATCGCCAACCTGATCGCCCGCTACGCCTTCGTCACCGACGACGGCGACTTCGCCGCGCTCGGGGACCTGTTCGCGCAGGGCTCGTTCGCGCTCAACGGTGGCCCGGCCGTGCACGGCGCGGCCGCGGTGACCGCGCTGGCTGAGAGGGTCCTGCAGACCTATCCGGACGGCACGCCCCGGACCCGGCACGTCGCCACCAACCTGCTCATCGACATCGACGAACCGGCCGGCAGCGCGCGTTCGCGGTCCTACTTCACCGTGTTCCAGAGCCTGCCCGAGTTCCCGCTCCAGCCGATCGCGGCCGGCCGCTACCGGGACCGCTTCACCCGCGACGGCGACGGCGGGTGGCGGTTCGCCGAGCGGGCCGTCAGCACCGACTTCACCGGCGACACCCGCCACCACGTGCGCGAACTCACGGACGACTGACCCCGGCCGGGACCGGGCGGAGGGCGAAGGTCACTATCTGCCTCACGGCCGGCCCCGGGGTGTGGGACCGGCCGTGAGGCAGTGGGGTGCTCGTCGCCGGGCGGGCCGGTCAGCCGGAGGTCGACGGCCCGGAGCCGGTGTTGCCGGAGCCGGTGTTGCCGGAGCCGGTGTTGCCGGAGCCGGTGTTGCCCGCGGGGGGCGCGGGCAGGCTCACGCAGCTCGGAGCCTCACCCGAGGTCAGCACGGCCGCCGTCGCCATCCCGTGGCCGGTCTTGGCCACCGCTATCACCAGCAGGTCCCCGGCCGGGACGTTGGGCGCGTTGACCTTGACCAGGTACTTCTGCCGCACGCCGACCGCGACGGCGATCGCGTTGTGGATCTTCGTCGGGACGGGCTTGGGCAGGGAGCTGATGCTCGGGCAGCCGGACCGGACCGGCACCACCACCACCGGCTCCTTGAGCTGCTGGAACTTGGCGTTGGCCTGCGCGATCCCGGCCTGCTGGTAGACGGCCAGGGTCTGGGTGCCGTTCTGGTTGGTGGTCAGCGCGTAGGCCGGGCTGCCGCTCAGGGCGACCAGGGAACCGGCGGTGGCCGCGGCCGCGAGGCCGCCCACGCCGGCCGTGAGCGCCACCCGGTGCGAGGCCAGCGAACGCCGGGCCGCCGGGGCCCGGGTATCGGCCAGGGCCCGTCCGTGGTCGCGCATCAGGTCGTCGAAGAGGTCGTCCGCGAATCTGGTCATTACTCTCACTCCTGACCTTCGGTATGACTGTGATTTTGATCTTGATGCGGAGCTGACTGCGCCTCCTGGCGGAGCCGGGCCCGGGCCCGCATGAGCCGCATGCGCACCGTGCCCGGGCGCAGGCCGAGCGCGGCCGCCGCCTCCTTGGGCCGCAGGCCGGCCAGGTCGACCAGCTCGATCACGGCCCGGTCCGCCTCGGGCAGCGCGGCCAGCTCGCTGACCAGGCGACGCCCCGCCCGTTCGGCATCGATGCGGTCGACCAGTTCTTCGACCTGATCCGGACCCAGGTCCCGGCGGCCAGCCAGCTGGCGCAGCTGGTGCTGCTGCTGGCTGTAGGCCTGGCAATGGGCGGCGTAGACCCGCCGGGCGATGCCGAACACCCAGGCCCGGCCGGTGCCCTTGCGCGGGTCGAAGGTTCCGAAACTGGTGATCACCGCCACGAAGGTGTCGGCGGTCAGGTCCGCGACCACGTGCGGGTCAGCGCTCCGCCGGGCGAAGTACGCGGTCACCGCGTCCACGTTGGCCCGGTAGAGCCGCTCGAATTCGGCGGTCGCGCCCCCGTCCGGAGCGGTACCGCCCCGGCCTGCCACCGCCGGCTGCGTTGTTGCTGTCCTGTCGGTCACGTCTCTAGTTGCCGTTCCGCCTGGATCGCGTCACAGGCGGGCGGCCGCGTCTAGCCGGGGAGCTGGTCGAAGACCTCGGACTTGATGCGGGCCAGCTTGTCGGCGCGCTCGGAGACGGATTCGCCCAGGTTCCAGTCGGGCAGGTTGAACTCGTCGAAGCCGAGGCCGGCCAGCTGGCCGAACTGGTCGATCAGCTGCTCGGGCGAGCCGGCCAGGGTGCGGCCCGAGGACGGGCCGTCGCCGTCCAGGTCGACGACGGCGTTGACCGAGGTCCAGACCGTGGCCCGGTCGCGGCCGGTCTGCTCGCAGGCCTCGGCCAGCGCACGGCAGCGTTCGGCCAGGTCGGGGGCCAGCCAGGTGTTCCACTCGCTGGCGTGCCGGGCGGTGATGCGGAGCATGCGCGGCCCCTTGGTCCCGACCAGCAGCGGCAGCGGGGACTGGACCGGCTTGGGGTCGCAGGGGGCGTCGGTGAAGTCGTAGAACTCGCCGTGGAACGTGGTCGACTCCTCGGCCAGCAGCGAGCGGACGATCGTGATCGCCTCCTCGAACCGGCTGACTCGCTTGCCCGGCGGTTCGAGCTCGATGCCGTAGGCGTGGTGTTCGTTGATCTGCCAGCCCGCGCCCAGGCCGAGCACCAGGCGGCCGCCGGACAGCTGGTCGATGCTGGCGGCCCGGTTGGCCAGCAGGGCCGGGTGGTGGACCGAGGTCGGCGAGACCAGGGTGCCGATCCGGATCCGCGCCGTCACCGCGGCCACGGCGGGCAGCAGGGCCCAGCACTCCTGGACGGCGCCGCGGGCCGGGGTGGTGTCACCGGTGTCGGGCATGTAGTGGTCGGCCAGCCACAGGCCGTACCAGCCGTTGGCCTCGGCCGCCTGCGCCTCCTCCAGGAGCTCAGCAGGCACACGGTCATTGCGGGGCCACCAGGAGAATTTCACACCCCAACTCTAGAGAAGCCACCCGCCCGGCCACCGGGCCGGGCCCACATGTCACAGCCGGGCGGGGCTGTCTCGTCTCAGGGATGACGAGACGATTCCGGAAACTGGGTGGTGACGGCGGTGCGAGTGTTCGTGGCGGGCGGGACAGGGGTCATCGGCCGGAGTCTGGTGCCGCAACTGCTGGCGCGCGGCCACCAGGTGACGGCGACCAGCACCAGCGCGGCCGGGCGGGACCGGCTGGCGCGGCTGGGGGCCGACGGGGTGGTGATGGACGGGCTGGACGCGGCGTCGGTGGGGGCGGCGGTGGCCGCGGCCGGGCCGGACGTGGTCGTGAACGAGATGACCGCCCTGTCGGTGGGCCACGCCGGTAAGCCCAACCTGAGGAAGCCGGACCGCTACTTCGCCACCACCAACCAGCTCCGCCGCCAGGGCACGGACCATCTGCTGGCCGCGGCCGAGGCGACCGGGGTCGGCCACGTTGTGGCCCAGAGCGCCGGGATCTTCAATGGATACCGGGGCCACGGCTGGGTGACCGACGAGGAGGATCCCCTGGAGGCCATCAGCCCGGCCGCGGCCGCGGGAACCGAGGCCATCATCCACCTGGAGGAGGCGGTCGTGACGGCGGGTGGCGCGGCCCTGCGCTACGGCGGGCTGTACGGGCGCGGGGCCAGCGACGACCAGGTCCGGCTGGTCCGCAAGCGGTTGTTCCCACTGGTGGGCGGGGGCACCGGCTGGCTGTCCTGGGTCCACGTCGACGACGCCGCCCACGCCACCGTGCTGGCGGTCGAGCAGCAGGCCACCGGGGTGTTCGACATCGTCGACGACGAGCCGGCCCCGGTCAGCGCCTGGCTGCCCTATCTGGCCGAGTGCACCGGGGCCCGGCCGCCGCGGCGGATCCCGGCTGGGCTGGCCCGGCTGCTGGCCGGGCCGCTGGCGGTGGCCATGATGACCGAGGCCCGCGCCTTCGCCAACGCCAAGGCCAAGCGCGAACTCGGCTGGTCGCTGCGGTACCCGTCGTGGCGCCAGGGGTTCAAGGATGAGTTCGGGTGACCCGGGCTCAGGAGTTCGAGGCGCTCCGGCCGCTGCTGTTCTCGATCAGCTACCGGATCCTGGGCCGCGTGGGCGAGGCCGAGGACGCGGTCCAGGAAACCTGGCTGCGCTACGCGGCGTCGGCGACCGAGCCCCGGTCGGTCAAGGCGTTCCTGGCCGCCACCGTGACCCGGGTCTCGATTGACGTGCTGCGCTCGGCCCGGGTCCGGCGGGAGGAGTACACCGGGCCCTGGTTCCCGGAGCCGCTGCTCAGCGACCCCTACCAGGACCCGGAGCGATCGGCCGAGCTGGCCGATTCGGTGTCGATGGCGGCCCTGCTGCTGCTGGAGCGGCTGACCCCGCTGGAACGCGCCATCTTCGTGCTGCGGGACGTGTTCGAGTTCGGCTTCGGGGAGATCGCCACGGCGGTGGGCCGCTCCGAGGCGGCCTGCCGCCAGCTGGCGGTGCGGGCCCGGCGCCACGTCGACGCCGGGCGGCCGCGGTTCGAGGCCGACCGCCGGGCCCGGGACGCGTTGGCGGCGCGGTTCTTCGCCGCGCTGCGGGACGGTGACGTCGGGAGCCTGCGGGCCCTGCTGGCCGCGGACGTGTCGCTGGCCGGAGACGGCGGCGGCCGGGCCCCGGCGCTGGCCCGCAGCATCGTCGGCGTGGACAAGGTGGCCCGGGTGCTGGCCGCGGTGTTCCCCGGGCTGGTCTCGATCGGCGTTCGGCTGGAGCGGCGCGAGCTGAACGGCCAGCCGGGAGCGATCTTCCGCGACCGCGACGACCGGGTGCTGTTCACCATGACGCTGGACGTCCTGGACGGGCAGATCCAGGCCGTCCGCTCGGTCAACAACCCCGACAAGCTCGGCCACGTGGGGCCGGTGGCCGACACCAGGGCGATCCTGCCCGAGCTGAACCGGGCCCGCCGAACCCCTTGATTCCGCGGCTTGTTCGTCGGTATATTACTTAAGTAATTAACCGATGAGCCGCAGAGGGGGTGGGAGCCGTGCCCGAGATGGCGGGTCTCGACGAAGGAACGCCGCTGTTCACGCAGATCGCCGAGCGGCTGGCGGCCGAGATCGCCGACGGCGGCCTGGCCGAGGGTGAGCGGGTGCCGTCCACCAACGAGCTGGCCGCCTTCTACCGGATCAATCCGGCCACCGCGGCCAGGGGCATCAACCTGCTGGCCGACGACGGGTTGCTGGAAAAGCGCCGCGGCATCGGCATGTTCGTCGCGGCCGGCGCGCGCCAGCGGCTGCTCGGGCAGCGCCGCGACCAGTTCACCGAGCGCTACCTGCGGCCGCTGCTGACCGAGGCGACCCGGCTCGGCATCGACGCCGGGGAACTGATCGAGCTGATCTCGGATTTCGCCCGCCAGCAGGCCGGCGACAGCACGGCCCGCCCGGCCCGGGCCAGAGCTGACCGGGGCGGGGTGCCGGTATGACCCCGGCGATATCGGTGGCCGGCCTGACCCGGCGCTACCGCGACCAGGTCGCCCTCGACCACGTGAGCCTCGAACTCGAAACCGGGTCGATCACCGGCCTGCTCGGCCGCAACGGCGCGGGCAAGACCACCCTACTGCGCATCCTGGCCGGGCAGGAGTTCCCGTCCTCCGGCGACGTCCGGGTGCTCGGCGCGGCGCCCGCCGAGAACGACCAGGTGCTGCGGCGCATGGTGTTCGTGCGCGAGGACCAGGCCTATCCCGACTTCAAGGTCGGTCACGCGCTGCAGGCCGCGTCCTGGTTCTACCCCAACTGGGACGGCGAGCTGGCCGGGACGCTGGCCGAGGACTTCAACCTGCGGCCGAAGAAGTCGATCAAGAAGCTGTCGCGCGGTCTGCGGTCCGCCCTCGGCATCACCATGGGGCTGGCCGCGCGGGCCGAGGTGACCCTGTTCGACGAGCCCTACGCGGGCCTCGACGCGGTGGCCCGGCAGATCTTCTACGACCGGCTGCTGGCCGACTACGCCGAATTTCCCCGCACGATCCTGCTGTCCACCCACCTGATCGACGAGGCGGCCGCGCTGTTCGAGAGCGTGGTCGTCATCGACCAGGGCCGGGTCGTGCTCGAAGCCGCCGCCGACGGCCTGCGCGGCGTGGCCACCACGGTGAGCGGCCCGGTGCTGGCGGTGGACGAGTTCACCACCGGCCGGGCGGTCTGGAACCGGCGCCGCCTGGGCTCCCAGGCCTCGGTGGTCATGGTCGGGCCGCTGGTCGAGGGCGACCGGGCCGAGGCTCAGTCGCTGGGCCTGGACCTGGTGCCGCTGACCCTGCAGCAACTGGTGGTGCACGCGGCCGGCTGGCCAGCCGTCACCCAGACGGAAGAGGTGAGCGCGTGAAAACACTGGTCAAGGTGGCCCGGTACCACCTGGTTCAGCCGTGGCAGTACCTGGTGGTGCCGTGGGGGATCCTGACCTTCAGCTTCCTGGTCTCGCTGGTCGTCTACGCGATCGTCCCGGCCGACCACCACACGGTGGTGACCGCGCACGGTTCGGTCTCGGTGCTGAACTCCCGCTACACCGGGGCGTCGTCCAGCTTCTTCGTCTACTTCCTGGTCCTGGGCATCCAGAGCATCGGCCGGTCGCTGCCGTTCGGCCTGGCCCTGGGCGTGAGCCGCCGCACCTACTACACCGGGACCGCCCTGCTCGCGGTCGGGCTCTCCCTCGTCAACGGGCTGCTGCTGGCCATCCTCCAGCTCATCGAGCAGGCCACCAACGGCTGGGGCGTGCAGATGAGCTTCTTCCGTATCGCCTTCGTGCTCATCGGGCCCTGGTACCTGACCTGGCTGTCCACCTTCGTCGGGCTGACCCTGCTGTTCGTGTACGGCATGTGGTACGGGATCGTCCACCGGCGCTGGGGCGCGCTCGGCACCATCGCGTTCATCGCGGCCCAGATCACCGTGCTCCTGGCGGCCGTGGTCACCATCACCCTGGCCCACGGCTGGACCGGGGTCGGCCACTTCTTCACCGGCCTCACCGCGGCCGGGCTGACCGGGCTGCTGGCCGTGCTGGCGGCGGCCCTGCTGGCGGGCGGCCACGCCACCATCCGGCACGCCACGATCTGACCCGCCCCGAGCTGACCCGCGACGAGCAGAGGAGCGTGATGATCCCCGTCATCCCGGTGCCGGTCTTCCCCGCCTCCGAGCTGGACCCGGTGTTCGGCGCGGACCTGCGGGCATCGGACTTCGACCGCGACGTGGCCGCGGACATGCTGTGCGCGGCCGTGGCCGAGGGCCGCATCAGCCTGGCCGAACTGGACCAGCGGCTGGAGAACGTGCTGTCGGCCCGGACGCTGCGGGAAATCGCCCGGGTCATGTCCGACCTGCCTAGTGACGGGCTGGGGGGTGCCGGTCGGCCCGCGCCGGCGTCGCGCCGGCCGCCCGCACGGGTCAGGCCCGCACGGGTCCCGGCCCGGAGGCCTGCCCCGTCTGAGCGCTGGTCGCTGCTGCAAGCTCTGCTGACTCCGGCGCCGGCCGGCGCGGCCGGGCCAGGATGAACACCGCGACCGCGGCCAGCAGGCCGAAACCGGCCGCGACCGCGTAGGCCAGGTCGAGGCCGTCGGCGAAGGCCCGGTGCACCACCGGGGCCAGAGCCGGGGTCCGGGCCAGCACGGCCTGGGCCTGGCCGCCGCTGAGGGTGGCCGACAGCCCCGGGCCGGCCGCGTGGGTCAGCCCGGACCGGAACACCTCCCCCAGCACCGCGATCCCGAACGCGTAGCCGAGCTGGCGGAAGGCGTTCAGCGCCCCGCCCGCCATGCCCGCCCGCTGCCAGGGCACGGCGCCCATCGCGGTCGAGGTCAGCGCGGCCATGGCCAGGCCGGCCCCGATCCCGACCAGGATCAGCCCGGGGATGACCACCGGCCAGCTGGAGTGCTCCCGCACCACCGCCTGGGCCAGCGCGCCGACCGCGATGACCAGCAGCCCGATGCCCACCATCCAGCGCGGTGAGGTCCGGTGCAGGAACCGGCCGACCTGGCCCGCGACCAGGAACACCGACGCCGCGCAGGGCAGGAAGACCAGCCCGGCCTGGATGGCGCTCAGGCCCAGCACCGACTGGAGCCACAGCGACTGGTAGGTCATGGCCGCCCAGGCCGCCGCCGACAGCAGCGACCCAGCCAGGACCATGGCCGTGAACAGCGGGTTCTTCAGCAGGCTCAGGTCGAGCATGGGCTCGGCCCGGCGCTGCTCGGCCAGCACGAACGCCACCGCGGCCAGCCCGGCCACCACGATCAGGGTGATCGTCTCGCCGGAGGCCCAGTCACCCCGGATCAGGGCGTAGGTGAGGGCGGCGGCGGCCACCGTGAACAGCACCATGCCCGGCAGGTCGACCCGCCGCGGGCGCGGGTCGCGGGACTCGGTCACCACCCGCAGGGTCAGGGCGACCGCGACCACACTGATCGGCAGGTTGACCAGGAAGATCGACCGCCAGCCGAAGCTGGCCGTGAGCACCCCGCCCGCGATCGGCCCCACCGCCGAGGCCGCGCCGGCCACCGCCGACCAGGTGCCGAACGCGACCCCGCGGTCCCGGCCCTCGTAGGTGCTGCTGATCAGGGCCATCGTGGTCGCGAACATCGCGGCCGCGCCCAGCCCCTGCACGCCGCGGGCGGCCAGCAGCAGGCCCACGGTGGGGGCCAGCCCGCAGGCCAGGCTGGACACGGCGAACAGGACCAGGCCGGCCACGTAGACCGCCCGGCGCCCGACCCGGTCGGCCACCGCGCCCACGGTCAGCACCAGCGCCCCCAGGACCAGCGCGTACAGGTCGATGACCCACTGCAGGTCGCTGAACGTGGTGTGCAGTTCGCGGGCCATGTCGGGCAGGGCCACGTTGACGATGGTCAGGTCGAGCAGCAGCATGAACGAGCCGAGGCACACCGCCACCAGCGGCCACCACTTGCGCATCGTTGTTCCTTCCCGGAGACTCCCCTGGTTTCCTCGACACAGGTTCGGCCACACCAGGCCCTTTTTGATAGCTACTTCGGGATCGACGCCGGTTCTCGACATTTGTTAGCGTTCCGGGGTGGAAAGCATCACGGTCGACGATCTCGACCGGCAGCTGGCCCAGTGCCTGGCTACCGAGGGCCGGGCGTCGTTCAGCGCGATCGCGGCCCTGCTCGGGGTGTCGGACCAGACGGTGGCCCGCCGCTACCGGCGGCTCCGGTCGGCGGGCCTGCTGCGCGTGGTCGGGCTCAAGTGGGACCGGTCCCCCCGCGCCGGGCACTGGTTCCTGCGGCTGCGCTGCGTGCCCGGCTCCGGCGAGACCATCGCCGCCACCCTGGCCGAACGCCGGGACACGGCCTGGGTCCAGTTGCTCTCCGGTGACACCGAGGTGCTGTGCGCGCTGCGCGAGGACGGCACCGGCGGCTCGGAGTCGCTGCTGACCCGGCTGCCCCGGTCGAGCCGGATCGTCGAGGTCAGCGCCTACTCGCGGCTGCACATCTTCACCCGCGGCGAAGACGCGCTCGGCTTCATCGACGCGCTGCCCGGCGAGCGGGTCGAGTCGCTGCGCCTCCCGGCCTGCGCGGGGCCGGACGGACCCGGTTCGCCCGCGGCCACCGAGGCCATCGAGGTCACCGAGGTCACCGAGCTGGACCAGGCCCTGTACGCGGCGCTGGCCCTGGACGGCCGGACCCCCTACGCCGACCTGGCCACCGGGACCGGTTGGTCAGAGACGCGGGTGCGGCGCCGGATGGACCAGTTGCGCGCGGCCGGGATGCTCTACTTCAAGCTGGAGCTGGACCGGCCGACGTTCGGTTTCCACAGTGCGGCCTGGCTGTGGCTGTCGGTGCCACCGTCCTACCTGGCCGAGACCGGCGCGGCCCTGGCCAAGTTCCCCGAGATCGCCCACGCCTACGCCACCACCGGGCCGGCCAACCTGGCCGCCTGCGCCATCTGCCGCGACGAGGAGTCGCTGTATCAGTTCCTGACGGCCAAGGTCGGTGGCCTGCCCGGGGTCGAGCGGCTGGAGACCTCGCCGATCATCCGCACGGTCAAGCAGGCCTCTCCCATCATGCTGCCCGGGCGGGCATCATAGGGATCATGGATCCTGACGCCCGGACCCGGGCCGCGATCGAAGAGCACTGGCAAGCTTCCGAACGCGGGGACTCCGAGACCGAGCACGCCATCTACGCCGAAGACGGCATCCTCGACTACCCCCAGTCCGGGGAGCGGTTCCGGAGCCGGGCCACCATCGCGGCCCAGCGCGGCGGGCACCCGGCCGAGCGGCATTTCACCGTGCAGCGCATCAGCGGCCACGGGGCCCTGTGGGTCAGCGAGTGCCTCATCACCTACGACGGCGTGCCCACCCACTCGGTGAGCATCATGGAGTTCGCCGGCCAGCACGTGGCCCACGAGACCCAGTACTTCGCCGACCCGTTCGGCGCCCCGGCCTGGCGGGCCGCGCTGGCCGAGCCCATGCCGGGCCGGACCATCATCCAGGCCTGAACCGGGACCTGATCCGGGGCCGGAGCTGTGACCGGAGCTGGGGCCAGGCGCCGCGGACGCGCCGGAACAGGCCGGCCAGGGCCAGCAGGGTGGCCGCCAGCGCCACCCAGGTCCAGACCCGGCCGAAGCCGGTGATCCCGGCCACCCCCGCCACCGGGCCGACGGCGAAACTGCAGGCGGCGTCCATGCCGAGCGGGAAGACCGTGGCCCAGCGGCGGATGTCGTAGCCCGGCCGCGGCCGGGCCACCTCCCCGGCGATCAGGACCGGGAGCCAGGCCAGGGCCAGGCACCACAGCACCAGGGTGCCGGTGCGGAGCAGCTGATGCTGGGGCCCGAACCACCCCAGGGCCCCGGCCGCCTTGGTGACCAGGGCGGCCGACAGGGCCGAGATGGCCAGGGCGCCCCCGGCCACCCAGTGGTCGCCGGACCCGCTCAGCAGCTGGCGCCGGTCGAACCGGGCCAGGGTGAAGACGTAGAGGGCCAGCCCGAGCAGCAGGAACACGCTGGCCGCCCCGGCCAGCCACCCGGCCCGGTACGAGATGGCCAGCGTGGCCCCGAGCACGGCCAGGCCGTCGGTGGCCACCCCGGCCACGAACGACGTCCCGGTCGTCGGGGTCTGCCAGTGGCTGAGGACCGGCCCCAGCAGCGCCACCCAGCCGGCCACGGCCAGGGCCAGCAGGACCGCGCCCGCCACCGGCCAGCCGGCCGCCTGCGGCCAGCCGCGCTGAGCCAACCGGGTCCCGAGCACGGCGGTGGCCGCCACCGCGGCCAGCGCCACCGGCGTGGTCGCCTCGCGGGCGAACCGGTCCCGCTGGCCGGCCAGGGGCGCGGCCGGCAGGGCGACCAGCAGCAGCCAGACCGCGGCCGCGAACCACTGCAGGATCGCCGACAGCACGGCCTGGTGGTCCAGGGACAGGTCGATCGAGACGACCCCGCAGCTCATGACGATCGTCCACGAGGCCAGCGGGACCATGCCCCCCACGCTACGACCAGGCGTCGACCTGCCGGCCGACCCAGTCGACGACCTGGTCCAGGAGCCACCGGGACTGGTCCAGGTCGGCCGCGCGCGGGTCGGGCCCGATGACCCCGCGCAGCGGGTGATCCGGGGCGTGCCGGTGATCCCAGTCGCCGCCCGGCCCGGCCGGATCCAGGGGCAGCTCGGCCAGGCTGGGCAGCCGCGGCAACTGCACCAGCCCGGGGTCGAGCGCGTGCAGCAGCGAGGTCTCAAAGGTCCCGGCGTGGTCCGGTGCCAGCGGCGCGTCGCTGCGGTTGACGGCCAGGGCGAGCGCCTGGGGGCCGGCGCCGGTGGCGTTCCAGCCGGCGGCCACGGTATCGATGAGGGCGAGCTGCTCCTCGGCGAAGTGCCCGCTGAACAGCACGCAGAGCCGTACGCCGAGGTCGGACAGCCGGTGCAGCGTGGTGGTGGCCAGCTCGGCCAGGGGCGCCGCGGTGGGAGCCATGATGGTCCACGGGTAGGTGGTGTGGCGGCCGCCGGTCCCGAACCACAGGGTGGGCAGCACGACCCCGCCACCGGCCGCGGCGGCCCGGGTGCAGACGCCGTGGGCGGTGAGGCCGTCGAGTCCGAGGGGCAGGTGGTGGCTGTGGTACTCGATGCTGCCGAGCGGCAGGTAGACCAGGCTGCGGGCCGCGATGGCCGCCTCGACCTGGTGCGGCAGCATCTGCTCGACCTGCACGGGCCTTACGGGCGGCACGGGCTGCTCGGGCTGCGGCTGGTCCGGCTGGGGACTGCTCACGGGTACCGCCTCACTGGTAGAAGTTGCGGGGCCAGCCGTGGCCGCGCAGCTGCTGGCGCAGTTCGTCCGGGAACGGCGCGCCGTCGGAGTAGGCCACGTTGTGGTCGACGTCGGAGATGCTGGCCATACCCGGGATGACCGTCTTCACCTCGGGCGAGCTGAGGGTGTAGCGCAGGGCGGCCTCGGCCAGCGTCGGGTAGTAGGGGGCGCAGATCTTCTTTAGCTCCTCGACCCGGGCCAGGGTCTGGGCGAACCGGTCGCCGCGGAACAGGGTGTGCGGGACCGAGCCGGGCTCCCACTGGCCGTAGGTCTGCGGGGTCCAGTGCCCGATCAGGCTGCCCGAGTCGAACGGGACCCGGGCGATGGCGGCCGTGCCGGTGACGGCCGCGGCCGGGAACAGCCGGTCGGCGGGCCGCTGCTCGAACAGGTTGAACACCACCTGGACCGAGTCGACCAGCCCGAGCCGGGCCAGGTCGGCGCCCTCATCGGGCCGGTAGTCGCGCAGCGAGACCCCGACGTGGTCGACCTTGCCCTCGACGCGCAGCTCGTTGAGGGTCTCCAGCCAGTCCAGCTCGGACAGCCCGCTCGGCATCCACGAGTGCAGCTGGAGCAGGTCGATGCGGTCGGTCCGCAGCCGTCGCAGGGCCGCGTCGACCCCGGCCAGCAGGTGCCAGCGCGGGTAGCGGCCGCGCATCTGGGGCTGGTCGTCGCCGGGGCCGGGCCAGACCACGGGCTGGATCTTGGTCGCCACGTAGACCCGGGTCCCGGTCCACTGCTGCACGGCCCGGCCCACGACCTCCTCGCTGTGGCCGGACCCGTACATCTCGGCGGTGTCGACGAAGTTCACGCCCCGGCCGAAGGCGTGGTGCAGGGTCCGGACCGATTCGTCGTCGTCGACCCGCCCCCAGTCGCCGCCGAGCTGCCAGCCGCCGAACGCGATCTCGCTGACCGGCCAGCCGGTCCGGCCGAAGGTGCGGTAGCGCATACTGCCTCTTTCTACCGGTCGCGCCCTGAGTCGCGGTGGTGGGGCACCCCCGAATCTTGCCCGGCACCCTCACACGCAACCTTCGATATAAATTAAATGACACAAATTTGTGTTATCTCAGATGTTCGAGTAACTTGTGTTCTATGCCGACCGATGCCGAGATCACGTTCGCCGATCACACGGGGCGGTTCTACGCCCGCCGGTACGGCATGGCGCCCGTGGTGGGGCGGCTGCTGGGCTACCTGATGATCTGCGAACCGCGCGAGCAGAGCATCGCCGACCTGGCCGATGCGCTGCTGGCCAGCCGGAGCGCCATCGCCGGCGCGGTCAAGTCCCTGGAGCAGCTGGGACTGGTCCGCCGGTCCCGGGCCGCGGGTGAGCGGATGGACCGGGTCAGCATCGACCTGACCTCACAGCGGGCGTTCGGATTCGAT
>DASXJM010000280.1:0-14881 GCA_036497405.1 Streptosporangiaceae bacterium
CTGCGCCTGGCCCAGTATCCGCTGGAACGCCCGCACCGTCGCGGCATGCGCCTGCGCGTAGGAGCTGAGGCTGAAGTACCCCGACAGCGGCAGCCCGGAGGTCACACCGGCGCTCGCGTCCACCACTTCCACCGCCCCGAGCTGTTCCTCGGCCTGCAGGATGTACGGCTCGGTGGCCAGGATGGCTTTCACCTTGCCGGTACGGAGCGAGCTGATCATCTCGTTGGGCGGCACCTGGGTCCAGGTCACGCTGCTCGGGCTGACGCCGTCGTTCTGCAGGACCTCCTCGGCGGCCAGGGTCTCGATGTTGTAGGGGATCGTGGCCGAGTACGGGATCACCTGGGCGGGTGGTGTGGCCACGCCTCCCGGCTGCCCCGACAACTGCTGCGGGGTGGTGATGCCCGAATTGGGCAGGGTGAGGATCGCTATCGAGTCCGCCGCCGCGTCCTCCCCGTCGGCGATGAGCCGCAGCGGGGCCCGGCCGGTGGCCTGCTCGTAGAAGAAGCCGGTGTAGTCGCCCACCGCGATCTGGGCCTGCCCGCTGGTCAGGCCCTGGACCTCCGCGCCGAGGGACGGGTAGTCCTTGATGGCGACGTCCAGGCCGTGCTGCTTGAACAGGCCCTCCTGAGCAGCCACCCGGAGCGGGGCGTTGTCGATACCGGGGACGACCGCGACCGTGAGCGTGCCACCGGTGCCGGACGCGCCGGGGCCGGAGGCCTGGCAGCCGGAAGCCAGCGCCACCACCGGGAGTACGGCCAGCACGATCCGCAGGGCTGAGTTGCGGACACCGGCGCGGGCTAGCCGCATAGGGCCTCCAGGGTGGAGCGTCCAGGGGTTATCGGGCCCAACCGTAGCGCCCGAGCCCACCGCGGTGCGCCTAGATTGACCAGTATCGGCATTGCAAAACGCTATCTTTCGGCATTTATGCACTGGTATAGGAGCGACGGTCACAGAATGGCGCATCCGCTCCCCCGGCCCCGGCGGCAACCGGCCCGGGCCTGCGCCGGCGCAGGTGGCACCTTTTGCGGATCTGGCTGCCCCAATAGTTACGTTTTTTGATCCTTTGCCATGTCTTAGCACGTTAGGGTGGGACTCCGGCCCGATCGATGCGCCGTGCGCGCAGAATTGCCCTGGCGAGAAGGAGCAACCCGTGTCGGTTTCACTGCGGTGCCCGTGTGCCGCTAGACACCTGCCCGTCTCATGATGAGGGGCGCCGGCGAAGCGCCGCCCAGGACCAGGAAGGCTCGCGGCAGCCATCGCGCGGCGGTCAGCCGGACGCGCGAGGACGGTATGCCCGTAACCCCCGACGGCACCGCCTTTCAGGACAGGCCAGCACCGAGTGCGCTGCTGCCGAAACAGCCCGGGCAGCCAGCGCCGGGAGGCGGCCCCGCGCAGCGCCTGGCCCCTTACCGGGCGCTGAGGAACTGGCGGGTGCGGTCGCGCCTGATCCTGCTGGTGATCATCCCGACCGTCACCGCGGTGGTGGGCGGCGCGGTCTTCATCGCCTCGTCGCTGCAAAGGGCCTCCGTCGACCAGCGCGTGGTGACCATGGCGGGCCTGAGCAACCAGGTCACCGGCCTGGTCGGGGCCCTGCAGACCGAGCGGCAGGACACGGTCCGGTTCATCGTGCTGGGCCAAGGCGGCGGCGGCCGGGGGGCCTCGGCCAAATCGCCGATCCTGCCGACGCAGGAGCTCCGGCTGCTCGGTCAGGACTACGCGACCACCGACCGCTGGGCCAGTCAGGTCAAGACGCTGGCGGGCGGGATCGGCAGCTCATACCCGGTGCTGGCCCAGCAGGACTCGAAGTCGGCGCTGACCGTGATCGGCAACCTGCCGCCCATCCGCGCCACCGCCACCGGCACCCAGCTTCCGCCGCTGATCGTGATCAAGGAGTACGCGACCGCCATCAGCGACCTGCTGGCGCTGGAGAGCCAGATCGCGGTGGGCAGCAGCGACTCCAGCCTGGCCGGTGAGGTCCGCGTGCTCGGCCTGGTCTCCAGCATGAAGGAGGAGGCGTCGCAGCAGCAGGCCCTGCTCACCTCGGCCCTGCGGCCCGACCTGGTCAGCCTGGGGCAGTTCGGGCCGGCCCAGCAGTCGGCGCTGACCGACGCGCAAGCCCAGCAGCAGGGCAATCTTAGCGAATTCGGCACGGCGGCCACGGCCGGCCAGCAGCAACTGCTCAACGGCGTGCTGTCCAGCCCGAGCATCGTGCAGGCTCAGGCCCAGGAGCAGCAGGCCATCTCGCTGGCCTCGAGCAACTCCCCCATCGCCACTGACCCCACCGTGTCCGACGCCAGCTCCGCACTGGGGTACGTGGTCACCGGCATGCGCTCGGCGGAGCAGCAGTTCGCGAGCTCGGCACTGTCGCGCGGCCAGTCACTGCACAATGGCGCGATCGCCCTGGCCATCATCTACAGCCTGGCCGTCGCCCTGCTGCTCGGGATCGCGCTGATCACCACGCTCATCATCGGCCGGTCGATGGTGCGCCCGCTGCGCAGGCTGCGGAACGGGGCGCTCGAGGTGGCCGAAGACCGGCTGCCGGAGGCGGTCCGCCGGATCAACGAGGCGGGCGGAGACGGCATCCCGGCCGATGTCGAGCCGATCGACGTCGACTCCTCGGACGAGATCGGTGAGGTCGCCCGGGCGTTTGACCAGGTACACCAGGAAGCTGTCCGGCTGGCGGGCAACGAGGCGGCGCTGCGCGGCAACGTGAGCGCCATGTTCATCAGCTTGTCCCGGCGCAGTGTGCCGCTCATCGACCGGCTGAGCCGGATGATCGACTCGCTGGAGCTGACCGAGGACGACCCCGACCGGCTGTCCGACCTGTTCTCCATGGACCACCTGGTCACCCGCATGCGCCGTAACTCCGAGAACCTGCTGGTGCTGGCGGGCGAGGAGCCGGTGCGCAAGTGGAGTGAGCCGGTACCGCTCACGGACGTGGTGCGGGCGGCGGCGTCCGAGATCGAGCAGTACGGCCGCGTGCTGCTCGAAATCCAGCCGGGCATCGTGGTCTCCGGCCATGCCGCCGCCGACGTGGTCCACCTGCTGGCCGAGATCATCGAGAACGCGACCACGTTCTCCCCCGATCAGGCTCCGGTCCGGGTCTTCGGGCAGGAGGTGTCCAGCGGCGGTGTGATGCTCGAAGTGACCGACCGCGGAATCGGCATCTCGCCCGGCCGCCTGACCGACATCAACTGGCGGCTGGAGAACCCGCCGCTCATCGACGTGTCGGTGTCCCAGCACATGGGGCTGTTCGCGGTGTCCCGGCTGGCCGCGCGGTCCGGGGTCCGGATCCGGCTGCGGGCCGCGACCCCGCAGGGCCTGTCCGCGCTGGTCTGGCTGCCCGGCACGCTGGCCGGGCGGGAAACCGCCCGCGACGCCGAAGAGCGGTCGCGCCGGATGGCCGAGGCGCCGGCCTCGTCCGCCGCCCTCCGGCCCGGTGGCCGCCGCGGCCGGAGTGGCGCGGGCCACGCGGCGGGCGGGAACCGCCGTGCGTCCAACTGGTTCCGGGCCCAGCGGCCGTCCGAGCAGCGGGTCCCGGCCGGTGCGTCCGCCGGCGCCCCCACTGCGGCCCCGGCGGCGGCGCCCGTCGGTTTCCCGGCCGCACCGATCGGCGTTCCGGCCGCTGGCCCCGCCATGCCCGCCCCGGCCGCGCCCTCACCGGTCATGAGCGCCAGCGGCCTGCCCACCCGGCAGGCGCCCGCCCCCGGTCCCCGGCCAGTTGGCGGCCCGGTCCCGCCACCGGTCACCGGGCCGCCCCAGCCGCCGGCCGCCGCCGACCTCACCGCGTCGGGGCTGCCCCTGCGCCGGCCGGGGGCGAACCTGTTCCCGGGTTCGATCGACGGCAGCAAGCCCGACGACTCCGCCCCGGACGAGGCCCAGGAAACTGGGGCCCCGGGCGAGACCCCGGACAGCCCCGGGACGCGGGGGCCGGCCCGCCCTCCGCGCCAGGGACCGCCCCTACGCCGGTCACCCGAATCAGTACGCAGTCGTCTCAGCGGCTTCCAGCTCGGCAGCCGTGAGGCCGAGTCCGGGATGCCAGGCGCGGGAGAGGAATCCACTCGATGAGCCAGCCGTACCGCCAGGACCTGAACTGGCTTGTCTCGGACTTCTGCACCAGGATCGAGGACATCGCGCACGCGATCGTGGTGTCCGCCGACGGGGTGCCGCTGGCCATCTCCGACGGCATCCCCGGCGATGCGCTGGAGAAGTTCGCCGCCATCGTCTCCGGCCTGACCAGCCTGGTGGAGGGGGCGGCGCGGATCTTCGAGGGCGGCGCCCCGACCCAGGCGCTGGTGGAGATGGAAGACGGCCTGATGCTCATCAAGACGGTGAGCGACGGCTCCAGCCTGGCGGTCCTGGCCGCGCCGGAGTGTGACACCCGGCAGGTGTCGTACGAGATGACCCGGCTCGTCGGCGCGGTCGCCGAGGCGCTGACCCCGGCGGCCCGGGCCGAGTCGTTAATGCGAGCGGGCTATCGCAGCCTGGACGGGCTGCCCCGGGCCGCCGCGGGCGACCAGAACCTTGAGGTCAATCCCGTCCTCCGGCGGCGACAGCGGCCCCGGTAGGCCCTGCTCCGCGGAGCAGGGCCTACCGGCGCTCGCGATCAGACGAACCAGAAGTGCTCGAAGTCCCAGCCGGAAAGGGATTCACCGACCTTGGCGGTGTGGAATCCGGAAATCTTGTCGGTATAGGCGTCGAGCGTGTCCATGAACGTGGGAATGATGTAAGGGCCCTGCTGGAAATCGATCTGCTGCATTTCGTACTGGATTTCCTTGCGGGTCGACGCGCTGGTCGTCGCGTTGGCCTGCTGGTACAGGTGGGCGTAATGGGCGTTGTCCGAGTGGGTCTCGTTGAATGGCGACGAGGCGCCCAGGAACGACTGCGCCACCTGGTTGAGGTACGGGGCGTAGCTGTAGTAGTCCTGGGAGAACGTCCAGTTCAGGTAGTTCGACCCGAAGAACGTACCGGCGTCGATCTGCTTGATGTTGACCTTGACCCCGGCCGCCGCCGCCTGCTCCGCGAACACGGTGGCCAGCGCGACCGTGGCCGTCGCGATCGGCGAGGTGGTGAGGCTCACGGTCAGGTTCTCGTGCCCCGCCTGCTTGAGCAGCGCCTTGGCCTGCGGGATGTCCTGCTGCCGGCGCAGTGAGGCGTTGAAGTCCGCGTCGTAGGGGGCGAAGACGTCGCTGGCCACGACCCCGAAACCGTCCAGGGCCGAGTCGATCATCTGCTGCCGCCCGACCAGGAGGCGGAAGGCCTGGCGGACCCGGGTGTCGTTGAACGGCGCCTGGTCGATGCGCATGGTGAACGGCTTGAACTGCCCGGTGTGGGAGGCGACCGCCTTGACCCCGGCGGTGTTGGCCAGCGCCGCCATCTGCGGCGGATCCAGCTGGCCGGCCGCCTGAATGACGTTGGTGGTCAGGGCGTCCTGAACCGCGGTGTTGTCGCTGAAGTCGGTGATGGTCAGCGTGTCGACATAAGGAAGCCCGGTCTTCCAGTAGTTCTTGTTGCGGACGAACACGCTGCGCTGCCCGGGGGTGAAGCTCTGGTAGGCGAACGGCCCGGTGCCATCCGGGGTTTTCCCGTTGAAGCCGGTCGGCACCACGTACAGGTAATACCAGCCGCCCGCCAGCTGGTCGACAAAGCTCCCGAATGGAGTTTTCATCGGAATCGTGAGGGTGAGCTTGTCGACCGCCTTGACGCCCTTGATGTCGACCGGGCCGAAGAACAATGTCCCGCTGTAGCTGTTGGAGACAATCCGGTTCATCGTGTAAACCACATCGGCCGACGTGAGGCTCTTGCCGCTGTGGAAGGTGACGCCGGGACGGAGCTTGATGGTCCACTGGGTCAGGTTGGCGTTCGGGGTGATGGACTCGGCCAGCACGTACTCGACGGCGGCAGCACTATTCAGCTTGACCAGCGGCTGGTACAGCGCCTCGAACCGGCCGGTGTCCAGGTAGGTCAGCCCCTGGTGCGGGTCGAGCGTGTCCGAGGTGGAACCACCCGACAGGCCGACCTTGAGGTTGCCCCCGCGCTTCGGCTTGCCCGCGCTGGTCGGGGTACTGGTGCTCGTGGAGCCCGCGGAGCCCTTGGAACCGGTCGAGCAGCCGACCAGCAGGCCGCCAGCGGTGGCGGCGACACCGGTGAGAGCGATCCCGCGCAGAAAATCACGGCGTCCGGGCATTCCCGTCAGCAAGGGCGTCGAACGCTCGTCCGAATGGCCCACGAGGCTACCTCCACATTTAAGGTCCAGAGCAAATCAGCTGGCCCCACGGCATGAACCAGGCCAACCCTGCCATGGAGCCTAGAGTGCCGTGAACCGGCCTGTCCCGGGCATTGATCAGCGTTTCGGACACAATGCCGTTAAGCACCCGCCGGAACCCCCCGCTATGACCGAAACGAGCCAAACGCGTTAGCATGCACCGTTGGCGCCAGCACCCGGACGCCGACGTCAGCGCCAGCGCCCGGGACGCCGGCGTCACCACCAGTACTGTCACTCAGGCGAAGGATCACACTGTGACTGCCCATCCGATCCTGCGCCTGGTCCGCCGGCGGCTGGCTTTCGGGGTACTCACCCTGTTCCTGGTTTCGGTGGTGGTCTTCCTGGCCACCGAAGTGCTGCCCGGTAACGCCGCCTACGCGATCCTCGGGCGCAACGCCAACCCGGTGCGGCTGCGGGCCCTGGAGGACACGCTGCACCTGAACCGGGGCCTTCTCGATCAGTACTGGGTCTGGATATCCGGCCTTTTCCGGGGCGACCTGGGAAACTCTCTGGTCAACCGGCAATCGGTGTGGAGCCTGGTCGAGCCCAGGCTCATCAACTCAGGCGTCCTGGTCCTGGTGGCCGGGGTGATCGGCTCGCTGCTGGGGGTGGCCCTGGGGGCCATCGCCGCGGTGCGCAAGGGCGGGTGGTTCGACCAGGTCACGTCGCTGGTCCTGCTGGCCGCGACGTCCCTGCCCGAGTTCGTGGTGGCCATCGGCCTCATCATCGTGTTCGCCACCGTCGTCTGGCACCTGCTGCCGGGTGTGTCCCTGCTGGCCCCGGGCACCTACGCCTGGAACGACCCGCAACTGCTCATCTTGCCCGCGGTCACGCTGGTGATCGTGATCGTGCCGTACACCATGCGCATGATGCGGGCGGCCATGGTCGAGGCGCTCGAGTCGGACTACGTGGAGATGGCCGAGCTGAAGGGTGTGCCCCCGTGGCGCATCGTGCTGGTGCACGCGCTGCCCAACGCGGTCGCGCCCACGATTCAGGTCATCGGGCTCGGGTTCTTGTACCTGGCGGGCGGCATCGTCATCGTGGAGAACGTCTTCAACTATCCGGGTGTCGGCCAGGGCCTGGTGGACGCGGTCAACGGCCGTGACGTCCCGGTGCTCCAGTTCATCGTGGTCATCCTGGCCGCCTTCTACGTCGTCATGAACATCGTCACCGATGTCGTCGCGCTGCTGGCCACGCCGCGGCGAAGGATTGCCAGGTAGGCCCGGATGCCCGCGAAGACTCCCTCCGTCCTGGCCGCCACCGCGCGCACGCCCCGCGGCGCGATCGGGCTGGTGATGGCGGCCATCGTCGTGCTGACCGCGATCATCGGCCCGCTGGTGGCGCCGTACCCGTCGGTCGCCCCGCTCACCCTGGCCTTCGGCAAACCCGGCGGGCAGTTCCTGCTCGGCGGCGACTACCTCGGGCGCGACGTGCTGTCCCGGGTCCTGGACGGCGGCTGGGTGCTGCTGGTGATGGCGCTCTGCGCGACCGCGCTGGGCATGGTCGGCGGCGCCCTGCTGGGGATCTCCGCGGCCTACCTGCGCGGCATCAGCGATGGCTTCATCATGCGGGTGGTGGACGTGATCCTGTCCTTCCCGCAGGTGGTGTTCGCGCTGCTGCTGCTCAGCCTGCTCGGCCCCAAGCTCTGGCTGATCACGCTGACCGTGGGCATCTCCCACGCTCCGCAGGTGGCCCGGGTCCTGCGCTCGGCCACGCTCGACGTCTCGGAACGAGATTTCGTCAAGGCGGCCGAACTGCAGGGCATGCGGCCGCTCAAGGTGATGTTCTCCGAGATCCTGCCCAACCTGGTCAGCCCGCTCACGGTCGAGGCCGGGCTCCGGCTGACCTACTCCATCACCATCATCGCGGGACTGGCGTTCCTCGGGTTCGGGCAGCCGCCACCCGCCGCCAACTGGGGAACGATGATCTACGAGAACCGGACCGGCCTGTCCCTGAACCCGTGGGCGGTCATCGTGCCGGCCGCGCTGATCGCGCTGCTGACGATCGGGATCAACACCTTCACCGACGCGTTCGCGCGAGTGGCGATCGGGGTCGACCGCCGGCCCGAGGAGGCCGCGCTGATCGACGACCTCAGCCCGGGAGCGGCCCAATGAGCGAGCCGGCCCGGCTCCAGGTGATCGGCCTGGAAGTCCGGATGGACACGGCCGGCCGCCCCGGAGCCGACGTGGTGCGGGACGTCTCCTTCGCCGTCCCGGCCGGTGAGGTGCTGGGCCTGGTCGGTGAGTCGGGTTCGGGCAAGACGACGGTGGCGCTGGCCCTGCTCGGCCACGCGCGCCGGGGGCTGCGCATCACCGGTGGCCAGGTCCTGCTGGACGGGACCGACCTGCTGACCTTGAGCCGGCGTGACCTGCGGGCGGCCCGGGGCGCGCGGGTCAGCTACGTGCCGCAGGACCCGTCCTCGGCCCTCAACCCCGCGTTGCGGGTGGGCACCCAGGTCCGGGAGGTGCTGCGGGTCCACGCCGCCGAGCCCAGCGTGGCCGAGGCGGGCGACGCCGGTGACCGGGTGGCCGAGGTGATGCGCGAGGCCTACCTGGATCCCACCCCGGAGATGCTGCACCGGTACCCGCACCAGCTGTCCGGCGGCCAGCAGCAGCGGGTCGCGCTGGCCATGGCGTTCGCCTGCCGGCCGGCCCTGATCGTGCTGGACGAGCCGACCACCGGCCTCGACGTCACGACCCAGCGCCACATCCTCAACACCGTTCGCAGCCTGAGCCGGTCCTACGGGGTGGCCGCCGTCTACGTCAGCCACGACCTGGCCGTGGTCAGCGGCCTGGTGTCCGACGTCGCGGTCATGTACGCCGGGCGCGTGGTGGAGACCGGGCCCGCGGCCGCGCTGTTCGCCGATCCGGTCCACCCGTACACCCGCGGCCTGATCCGCGCCGTGCCGTCACCGGAGCGGGCCGAGGTGCTGACCGGGATCGACGGCCAGCAGCCCCGGCCCGGCCGTCGCGGGACCGGCTGCTCGTTCGCCCCGCGCTGCCGGTGGGCCGTTGCCGCCTGCACCGCCACCACGCCGGAGCCGGTGGCCGTGGGCGGGGGCCGGACCGCGCGCTGCCTGCGGGCGCAGGAGCTCGAAGCGACCGGCCCCGGGCCGCTGCCGGTGGCCATCGTCCCGCCCGACGCCGTGGGGCCGCCGGCCTTGTCGGTCCGGGGCGTCGCCGCCAGCTACGGCAGCACGCAGGTGCTGGCCGGGGTCGGCTTCGAGGTCCCGCCCCGCGCCTGCGTCGCCGTGGTCGGCGAGTCGGGGTCGGGCAAGACCACCCTGGCCCGCTGCGTGGCCGGGCTGCACCGGAGCTGGACCGGTGAGATCGCCTTCCAGGGCGCTCCCCTGCCCCACGGTGCCCGCCAGCGCGACCAGGACCAGCTACGGCGGGTCCAGTACATCTTCCAGAACCCCTACACGTCGCTGAACCCGCGCAAGACCATCGGCCAGATCATCGATCAGCAGCTTCGGCAGTTCGGCGACCTGTCCCGCCGGGGCCGGCCGGACCGGGTCGCCGAGGTGCTCAAGGACGTGTCGCTGAGCCCGGACCTGATGTCGTCCTATCCCGACCAGCTCTCGGGCGGGGAACGGCAGCGGGTCGCGATCGCCCGGGCCCTGGCCGTCCAGCCAGACCTGCTGATCTGCGACGAGGTGACCTCGTCCCTGGACGTCTCGGTGCAGGCGATCATCATCGAACTGCTGCGCCGGATCCAGGCCGAACGTCACCTGGCCATGATCTTCATCACCCACAACCTGGCCCTGGTCCGCAGCATCGCCCAGTCGGTGGTGGTCCTGCACGAGGGCACGGTGGCCGAGGCGGGCCTGGTCGGGCAGGTGCTGGAGCACCCGGCCACGCGCTACACCCAGCGCCTGGTCGAGGACGTGCCCAAGCTCAGCCGGGGCTGACCAGCGGCTCGTCCTCCGGGCCGAGCAGCTGGCCGAGGATGCGGTCCAGCGCGACCAGGTCGGCGGCGGGCAGCGCCCGGACCGGACCCGGCGGGGCGGCCAGGATCTGATCGGCCCGCCGGGCCTGCTCCTGGCCGGCCGGGGTGATAGAGACCAGCTTGGAACGCCGGTCGCCGGGGCGGACGGCCCGGACCACCAGGCCGCGGCGTTCCAGGTCGTCGACGACCACTGTGGTGTAGGGCGGGTCGGTGCCAAGCCCGGCCGCCAGCTCGCGCATGGTCAGCGAGCCGCCCGCGATCCGGCGCAGGGCCTTGGCCCGGATGAAGCTCATGCCGAGCGCGTCCACCACGCGTCTGCGGCGGTCGTAGCGGTCCAGCACCAGCGTGCGCATGACCTGCCAGGCCCGCGCGGCCAGATCGTCGGTGCCCAGCGCCTCAGGGGGCTGCGCGTCGGGGGCGGCGGGGGCCGGATCGGTCATGGCACGGTCACCGTGGACCTTTCGTCGGCGGGCGACAGCAGGCTGGCGGTGCGGGCCGCGGTGCGCCGGGCCCAGGCCCCGGTGGTGACCAGGGCCAGGATGAGCCCGATGACGCCCAGCGCGGCCACGATCCACCAGCCCGGACGGCTGGCCGCCACGAATCCGGCCGCCATTCCTCCTCGCAGGTTAGCGCTCAGTACCGAGCCCATCACCGCCACGCCGAGCGAGTTGCCGATCTGCCGGCTGGCCGACGCGACCCCGGCCGCCACCCCGGCCTGCTCGCGGGGCATGCCGGAGACCGCCGAGTTGGTGATGGCCGCGTTGACCAGGCCGAGCCCGGCCCCGAAGATCACGTAGGTCAGAAACAGGTACGGCAGGCTGGTCAGGTCGGTCAGCCGGGTCATCAGCACGCCCGCGGCGATGATCAGCAGGCCGGAGCCGACCATCGGGATCCGGGTCCCGCGGCTGGCCACGATCCGCCCCGACACCGTGGCGCAGATGGCCAGGGCCGCCGCCATCGGCAGCAGGTACAGCCCGGCCACCAGCGGCCGGTAGGCCCGCACGTCCTGCAGGTACAGGGTGTTCAGGAACAGAAATCCGGCCAGGGCCGCCATCGACGTGATCGCGGTTGCGGTGGCGCCCGCGAACGGTGCGCTGCGGAAGAACCGCGGGTTGAGCAGCGGCTCGTCCCGGCGCGACTCGTACCACAAGAACCCGCCCAGGGTCACCGCGGTCACGGCGAACAGGCCGGTGATCAGGGCCGAACCCCAGCCCGCGCTGGGACCCTCGATGATCGCGTAGGTCAGCGAGGCCAGCAGCACGATCAGCAGCACCTGCCCGATTGGGTCCGGCCGCCGGGCCCGCGGGGCCCGCGACTCCGGCACGAAGAGTGCGCAGAGCACGATGGCCGCGATCCCGACCGGGATGTTGACCCAGAAGATGCCCCGCCAGCCGACCGAGTCGACCAGGGCTCCTCCGGCCACCGGGCCCAGGGCCATGCTCAGCCCGAACACCGAACCCCAGACCCCGATGGCCTGGGCCCGCTCCCGCCGGTCGGTGAACGTGTTGGTGATGATCGACATGGCCACCGGGTTGAGCATCGAGCCGCCCACGGCCTGCAGCATCCGGAACGCCACCAGCCAGCCCAGGCCCGGGGCCAGGCTGCAGGCCAGCGAGCCGAGCGTGAACACGGTCAGCCCGGTCTGGAAGGTCCGGCGGCGGCCGATGCGGTCGGCGGTCGAGCCGGCGAACATCAGCAGGCTGGCCAGCACCAGGGTGTAAGCGTCGATGGTCCACTGCAGGCCCGAGACTGACGAGTGCAGGTCGGTGGCGATCGACGGCAGGGCGACGTTCACGATCGTGCTGTCCAGGCCGACGATGAACAGGCTCAGGCAGCAGATGGCCAGCACGAGCAGGCGGCGCCGACGGGTGAGATCCGGCAGGGTGGTTCACCTCACTGCAAATGTTTGTGTTTCCCAAACTATTGTAAAGCTACAATTGATAACGAAGGTGGGGTGGTGACTGTTCCGGGCCAGCGGGGAGACGCCGGTCACCAGCCCCGGCGGCGCCTGGTCACAGCGGCCCCTGCCGTCACTCCCGGCTATCCGAATTTCGGACAAATTCGGACACTGCATGCTGTTTTCCTGCGAAGAGACGGTTCTTAGGTCTAGATTTGTCCCACCTGTCAGGGCCCTGGCTCCACGGCCTGGGAGCACGCGGGGGCTGCAGGCTCTAGGTGCCGTGGGGGGGACGATGAGCCGGAGACTTCTCCAACTGGTGATGCCCGTCTTCCCTGACCGGCGCATGTTCCGGCTCCACGACTCGGCCGTCGACCCCAACGCGCCCGGCGCCCCGCTCCCCCCGGTCGGCTCGCTGATCAGCGTGAACCGTGAGCAGCTCTGGATCGGCAGCCTGCAGGAGCAGCTCGACGTCCGCGTGGTCATCGAGGAGTGGGACGGCGCGCCGCCGCCGTTCGGCGACACCTGGCAGGAAGAGGCCAAGTGCCGGCTCTACCTGCGCGGATACCTCAGCATCGACGAAGGCGCGGTGGGCAAGGCCATTCACGGCCTGCGCCTGGCCAGCGGGGTCGGCGACTATGCGGTGCGGGTCTACGCCAGCAACCGCGAGGAAGCCGCCCGCCGCTACGCCGAGCTGTACGACGCCTACCGCAACCCGCTGGCTGACGAGTTCCAGCAGGCCAAGAAGCAGCTGGAAGGCCTCGAGCGGTACCTCATCCAGCTCTGGCGCGAGTACTTATCGCCGCCGCCCCGGAAGGCCGGCCAGTCTTCCCGCAGGCTGAGCCGGGTTCAGTCGCGCCCCGGCCTGGCCCGGATTCCCGCGCCCCGGCGACCGGGTCTGGTGCCGGTCAGTAATCAGCCCGATCCCTGACCGTGCTCGTCAGCGTAGGCGGCCGAAGCCGACGGGGCGCCCGCCGATGAACCGGGGTTGGCCGACGAGGCCTGGCCTGACGGCCGGGTCGCGGTGGACGCCTGGGCGCTACCGCTCTTCGCGCCGCTGATCTTGCTGCCGTCGCTCTGGGTGCCGCTGCTCTGGGTGCCAGTGCCCGGGGCCAGGCCGATCTTGGCCTGACCTGGTCCGGAGTTGGTGGACGAGGTGGTCACCGGCTGATGGCCAGTGGTGCGGCCGCCGGACCGAAAGGGCAACAGCGCGTACACCATCAGGGACACCATGGCCACGACCACCACGGTGAACAGCGAGCCGACGACCCGGGCCCGGGTGGAGCGGAAGAGGCTCGCGCGGCCCGGCTTTCGGAGCCGGGCCAGGTTCGAGGCCAGTCCGGGCTCCTCGGCGGCCAGATGCCGCTCGATTTCGGCGAGCATACGCTGCTCGTCCATGGACAGCGCCATCGCGCTACCTCCGCGTCGCCGCCGGTGGGGGTACGGCTATATTCTCCCCCACCGCAAGATCTTTATCCAATTGTTCCGGGTTTGCCGTGCGCTCGTTTCCGGCCGCCCGCTACGGTCGCACCAGAGTATCGAACAAGTGATCGAGTTCGGCGGCGGGGTCGGTGGTCAGGCCGGTGTGCACCGGGCCCGGCTGCACGATCGTACTGCGCGGCGCGGTCAGCCACCGGAACCGCTCCCCCAGCGGCCGCCCCGCCAGCGGCCCCTCGGAGCAGGCCTTGCCGAACGCGGTCAGCGCCGTCCGGACGCTGTCCAGGTCCACGGCGGGATCCAGCACCTGCAGCCGTCCCTCGTCGAGCTCGATCCGGGCGCACAGGTAGCGGTACTGCTGGGAGTACACGATGACCCCGGCGTTGATGGCCTCGCCCCGTTCGACCCGGGGCATCACCCGGATCAGCGCGTACTCGAACACCTCGGTGCCGGCCGGGGTCATAGCTGGATCAGCTCCGGCAGCAGCGGCACCCGGGCCAGCAGGTGCTCGACGTAGGCCGGGCCCGACCGTTCCCCGAACCAGTCGGGCGGGACCAGCCCGGCCACCTCGGCCAGCAGCGCGGTGGTGATCCGCGAGGCCAGCTCCCGGTGGGCCGCGGCCAGGTCGGTGGCGCGGTCGTGCAGCACGTGCTCGCGCGCGTCGTAGGGCCGGTCCGGGCGGGCCGTGGGCCAGTTGTGGTGGAAGTACAGGGCTGCCCCGTGGTCGATGAGCCAGATGTCGCCGTGCCAGACCAGCAGGTTGGGGTTGCGCCAGGTGCGGTCGGGGTTGCTGACCAGCGCGTCGAACCAGACCAGCTGGCTGGCGAACTCGGTGCCAGCGGTCCAGCCCAGCGGGTCGAACCCGGCCGACCCGGGCAGGAAATCGACGCCGAGGTTCAGCCCGTTGCTGGCCTTGAGCAGGTCCTGGATCTCCGGGTCCGGCTCACTGCCCGGGATCCGCGAGTCCAGCTCGGCCAGCACCAGCTCCGGGACCCGCAACCCCAGCCGCCGGGCCAGCTCGCCGGCGATGATCTCGGCCACCAGCGCCAGCGGCCCCTGCCCGGCCCCGCGGAACTTCATCACGTACGTCCCGAGGTTGTCGGCCTCGACAATGGCCGGCAGCGAACCTCCCTCACGCAGCGGCGTCACGTACCGGGTGACCGTCACCTGCTCGAGCATGCAGCCGATTATGCCGTCTCGGGGATTCGAACAAACCTTTGATGGCATCGAACAAAGGTTCTATGCTGGGCGTATGCGATGGGACCACATGCGACTCGACGAACCCGAGGGCGCGGACGGCGAGGCCCAAGGCGATGGCGGGACCGGCGGCAACG
>DASXJM010000281.1:0-2934 GCA_036497405.1 Streptosporangiaceae bacterium
CTGGGCCGGGGGCGGGGGCCTAGAGGCGGATGGGGGCGGTGTCGAGGTCGGTGACGGGGACACCGGCCCAGCGGGCGGCTTCGGCCAGGGCGCCGTCGAGGAGCTGGAGGTCGCGGAGGGCCAGCCAGGGGCGGGAGGCCAGGGACGGGGCGGCCAGAGAAGAGCCAGCCAGGGTGTTGGCTACGTGGGCGAAGCGGGAGGCGGAGCGGACGTACTCGCCGGAGCCGGAGCCTGCGGAGGCGGAGGCGGAGGCGGAGTCGGGGCCTGCGGAGGCGGAGCCCGAGCCGGAGCCTGCGGAGGCGGAGTCCGAGCCTGCGGAGCCGGAGCCGGAGTCCGAGGACGGGTCGAGGGCTGTGGTGACGGCGGTGATGGAGGCGGCGATCTGGTGGCGGGCGCGGGTCAGCTCGGCCAGGGCGGCCGAGTCCAGGTCGGCGTAGCGGGTGGAGCTGTCGAGCAGGAGGTTGCGGGCGTAGTTGCGGGCGGCGATGGTGGTGGCCAGGAAGCCGCGGATGCGGGTGGCCAGCCGGCCCAGGACCGGAGTGCGCAGCGGGGTCACCGTGGCCACCAGGGCCTGGTGGGCGGTGTCGACCCGGCGGGCGGCGGCCCGGAGCTCCAGGTCGGAGCCGCAACTGCTGGCCGGTTCGGCCAGGCGGTCCAGGCTGCGGTCGATCAGGTCGCCGAGGGCGGCCAGTTCCTCTCGGGCGGCGACCCGGGCCACCCGGCTGATGTGCAGCGGCAGCACCAGTAGCACGGTGGCCATGGCCACCCCGGCGCCGATCGCGGTCTCTTCCAGCCGGAGCAGGAGCAGGGCGTTGGAGAACTCCCCCAGCTCCACGTAGAGCTGGGACACCATGACCGTGATGCCGATGGTCATGAAGGTGTAGTTGACCCGGAACAGATAGAGGCCGCAGAACAGCGAGACCAGCACCACCAGCAGCTGGAGCCAGACCGTGCCGCCGACCAGGTGGGCCAGGACCGAGCCGACGATGACGCCGATGATCGTGCCCGCGATCCGGAACGTGCTCTTGCGGAGCTGCTCGCCGGCGGTGTTGGCCCCCATGAACGTGATGAACGCGGCCAGCACGGCCCAGTAGAACCGGCGTCCGGACAGCGCGTCACCGGCCAGGATCGCGCCGCCGACCGCGATGCCCATCTGGATCGCGGTCCGGGCGTAGGGGGCGAGCCGGATCCGCTCGATCAGGCCCGGGCCGCCCTGTTCCTGGGAGGCCTGGCCCGCGATGAAGGCCGAGCCGGGCAGCCAGCCGCCGAACACCGTGACCTGGGACTGGAACTCCTCCTCGGGCAGCTCCGCCGCGGGAGCCACGTCGCCGGGAGCCACATCGTCCGGGGCCTGGCTGGCCGGGTACTGGCGGAACTTCTCGATCGCGGCCGCGAACTCGGTCAGCGAGGTGGCGAACCGGTGTAGCAGGATCCGGTCCACGTCGGTCAGGGCGAAGGCCTCCGGGTCGCCGGCCGGGGTGTCGAGGTGGTCCTGGATGGCGGCGGCGGCCGCGCTGGCGCCGGCGAAATCGGCGTCACGGATGTGCCGGAGGGCCTGGCCGACCGGGGCGGTGACGGCCGGGGGCAGGCCCCGGGCGGCCAGGGCCAGGGCGAAGCGGGCCAGGTTGGACAGGCCGGCTTCGGCGTCGAACAGCCGCTGGTGCAGGGCGGCGGCGTCCCAGCCGGGCGGGACCGCGGCCGGGTCGTCGAGGCGGGCGTCGATGAGGAGCGCGGTCTCGTTCAGCCGCAGCAGCTGGCGCTGCAGGGTCCGGTCGGCCCGGGCCTGGGCGCGTTCGGCGTGAGCGGCGCCAGGGCGGATGGCCTCCTCGTACAGCTCGGTGATCTCGCTGGCCACCTGGCGGGCCCGGGCCGCGTAGGAACGCTGCATGCGGCCGACGGCCAGGCCGGGCCGGGGCCGGAACAAGGTGAAGTGCACGGCCATGCCGACCAGGGCGCCGAGCCAGATCTCGGCCGCCAGCCAGCCGAACTGGCTGAGCGGCACGTAGTCCTGGATGAAGAAGCCGAGGAACGCGCCCATGAACGCGAGCACGCCGCCGTTGAAGCCGAGCGGCCCGAACCGGCGGCACCAGGTGCCGAGGGCCAGGACCACGGCCAGCGAGGCCAGTGAGGCGACCCGGACGTGCAGGGCCAGTCCCCCGGCCAGGGTGGCCAGCAGCGGCAGGGGCAGGAAGGCCAGCGCGACCAGCTGGCTGCGCGCGGCCGGGATCATGCTGACGCCGAAGCCGCTGGTCATGGCGAGCATGGCGCCCAGCATCATGGCGATGACCATGAGCGCGTGGTTCATGGCCCAGAGCGGGGTGGCCAGCTTGGCCGGGGTGCCGGCCGGGATCGGGGTCTGCAGCGCGCCGGTGGCCCGCACGAAGAGGTATTCGGCCGCGAGCACGACACCGATCATGACCACGATCTCGGCCGCCAGCCGGAGCCGCATCAGGCCCGGGTCGGTGCTGTCCAGCCAGTCCAGGCTGGCGCGGCCGCCGCGAGCGGGCGGGGCCTGGTTACTGGTGTACGAGGGGGAACTGCTTCGACGCAGGATGGACGGGGCGGTCACCGGTTCACGCAGGCCATGATGCTCATGGATAGTTAGTTTACCTAAAGCAAATACTTCATGCGAATCCTGGCCGAGGCGGCGCGAGATCCTGGCCGCGGCCAGCCGGGGGGCGGGTTGGGAGCGGCGGCTGGGTTAGGTTGCGGGTATGGACGGTTCGGCGGCGGCCAGCGCACCGAGCGCGCTGCTGGCCGAGATTCCGGCGGCGGAGCCGGTGGTCGGCCGGTGGCGGGACCGGCTGGACGCCAACGCCCGGCTCGGCATCCCGGCCCACGTCACGGTGAACTATCCGTTCGTCCCGGCCGGGGACATCGACGGGCCGGCCAGGGAGCGGCTGGCCGAGCTGTTCGGGTCGGTGCCGTCGTTCG
>DASXJM010000282.1:0-8665 GCA_036497405.1 Streptosporangiaceae bacterium
CTGGGCATACAAACGGCCCTGCAGCAGATGTGTGAAACACTGCTGCAGGGCCGCGCCCCGCTCAGGGCTCCGGCCTTTGCTTCGGGGATGAATCCCGTCCGCCAGCCGGTCGTAGAAGAGGCCCGACGTCCCGCTTTCGCCGGGCCTCAATAGTGAGACGCCGCCCTCTGCTGGGGGGTTTACACGTCTGCTGAAAATCTTCTTTTTATCTGGAGACCTCATCCAGAAACGTGGTCGCAGCCGCGGCCACGGCCGGGCTGCCCGCCATTACGTAGTGGGTGTGACCAGGCAGAATGGCCAGCTGAGCTGGGCCGGTGGCGCCGTCCCAGCCGGGGTCGGCCAGGCCGCCGCCGAGCAGGCCGAAGAACTCCACGATGTGGGCCGGGCGCACCGAGTCGGTGTCGGCGAACACCAGCAGCGTGGGCGCGGTGATGTCCGCCACCCCGGCCGTCCAGTCGTAGTCGTGGCGGAGGAGTTCGCCGACCTCGCACACGTGCCGGGTCCAGTCGTCCGGGTTGGGCGCGACCTTGACGTAGTGGGCGTAGAACGGCGACTGCTTGATCATCTCGGCCGCTTCCGGGCCGAGCGCGGCCTGACCGGCCACGACCTCGGGGAACCAGCCGTCCTGCCGGCACGGGGCCGAGACCACGATCAGCCGCCGGACCAGGCCCGGGTGCTGGATGGCGGTGCGCTGGGCCACGCCGGCGCCCAGTGAGAGCCCCATCAGGTCGGCCTGGTCCAGGCCCAGGTGCCGGATGAGCCCGGCGATCTGGTCGGCCATGTCCTCGTAGCGCAAGGGTTTGCCGGGGCTGGCGGTGTGCCCGTGGCCGGGCAGATCCACTGTGATCACCCGCCGGCCCGCGGCCAGCTGGCCCAGGATCGGGTCGAACATCTCGGATGCGCCCATCCCGCCGTGCAGCAGGATCAGCGGGTCGCCGGAGCCGTGCTCGGAGTACCAGAGGGCCAGGCCGTCCACGTCTACGTAGCTCATACCCCTAAGACGATACGGCGGCGCCGGGCTCATCGGTCAGCGCGGCCAACAGCTCACCCGCGTCGGCGGGCGCCTGCACGGTGAGGTGGACGTCGGCACCGTGGAAGACCAGCGTGAACCGGAAGAACGGGCAGCAGCGCTGCTCGGCCGCGGCCAGTTCGGCGGCCCGGCCGGCGTGGGCGGCGGGCAGCGTGAACCGGACGCGTTCGGGAGCGGGCTCGCGGGCGGTGGCCCCGGCGAACAGGTCCCGCCACTCGGCCAGCCGATCCAGTTGCCCGTCGCCATCCAGTGAGCACGCGATGGCGTCGTGCTTCTGCTGAGGCGTGGGGGGTTGGTGGGGCGTGGGGGGTTGGTGGGGCGTGGGGAGGTTGGTGGGGCACGGAGGGTTGGTGGGGCACGGAGGGTTGCTGGGGCACAGGGGGTTGGTGGAGCGCAAAGGGTTGGCCGAGCACGGGAGTGTGCTTGGGCGAGGGAGGGTGGGCAGGCTGGGCAGTGAGGCAGCCGCAGTCGGAGGTGCACGGGCCCGGGCGTGGGGCGGGGGCGGTGGTGGACAGGGCTTGTTCCAGGCGGGCGATCGAGTCGGCAGCGGAGGTCGCGCGGGCGCGGGCCTCGGTGATGCGAGCCGAGAGGAGGGGGCGGAGGCGGGCGCGGACGGTGGCGCAGGCCTCGGAGTCGCGGACGGTGAGCAAGTCGCGGATCTGAGCCAAGGGCAGGCCCAGGTGCTGGGCGGCGCGGATCAGGGCCAGGCGGTCCAGGGCCTGGTCGGTGTAGCGGCGGTAGCCGTTGGGGGAACGGGTGGGGGTCAGCAGGCCGGCTTGCTCGTAGTAGCGGAGGGTGGTCGCGGGGACGCCGGACCGCTCGGCCAGTTGGGAGATCTGGTAGGTGGCCACACCGCGAAGGTAAACCTTCGAGCGGGGTCGAAGGTCAAGCGGTGTGGGCGGCCAGCCAGGCGTGGACCTCGCCGGTGCGGTTCTGCAGCAGGGTCAGGTGGCCGTCCTGGTCGAGCAGGCGGGCCTCGGCGCCGGGGATGTGGGTGGCCAGCCACTGGCCGTGGCCGAACGGGACGAACAGGTCCTCGCGGCCGTGCACGACCAGCAGCGGGACCGAGATCGTGGCCGGGTCGAAGCCCCACGGGTGTGCGAACGCCTCGCCGTCGGCGAACAGGCCCTCGGCGCTGGCGGCCAGGCCCTCGCGGCCGGAGAAGTCCAGGTACTCGGCCAGCTCGCCGGTGAACACGGCGGCGTCGGTCGGGGTGAGCAGGGACGGCATGGTCGCGGCCAGGGTTTCCGCGGTGGCGGCCAGGGCGTCGGCGCGTTGTTCCTCGCAGCGGGCCAGGGCGGCCGGCTCGTCGGTCAGGGCCAGCTTGAGGTCGTCGACGTTGTCCTGGCCCATTCCCTCGAACCAGTCCAGGCCGTCGGCGTTGTAGGGGGCCAGGGCGGCCAGGGAGGCGGCCGCGATGACCAGGTCGGGCAGCAGAGCCGCGGTGGCCAGCACGTGCGGGCCGCCGCCGGAGATGCCCCAGGTGACCAGGCGGTCGATGCCGAGGGCGGCGCAGATGGCCCGGACGTCGGCGGCGCAGTCGGCTATCACCCGGTTGGGCTGCGGGCTGGAGCCCCCGTAACCGGGGCGGTCGTAGCCGATGACGCGCAGGCCGCGGGCGGCGGCGTCGGCCACCACCGGGGCGTACAGGTGCCGGGAGTTCGGGGTGCCGTTGTGCACCAGCAGCGGGAGGCCGTCGGGGTCGCCGGCCTCCTCCACGGCCAGGATCCGGCCGTCAGGGGTAGGCACGGTGCGCTGAATCGTCGCGGTCGCCATGGCCACCATTCGATCAGAAACAGGTGGGAACTTCTTCGGTCACGGTGTAGTCGTCGTCGACCAGGTAGAAGGTGCGCCACTTGTCGAAGGTGGTGCAGGGGTGGGACGGGCCCAGGGCGACCAGGTCACCGACGGCGGCCCCGTGGTCCGGGGGCACGGCCATGTGGGCGTGCTGGTCGCTGGCCCCGGCCATGGTCCAGCCCGCGTCCAGCAGCGAGCGGCGCTCAGCGCTGCCCCGGCGGACATGGGTCAAAGCGATCGGGTTGCCCGCGTCCTGGCCGAAGTCGCGGCGACCGGCGGACAGGATGAGCAGGCCGGGCTCGGGCACCGACAGGACCTGGGCCCAGACCTCCAGGGCCGGTTTCAGGTCGGGCGCGGACGAACCGGTGCGCTGGTGCAGGTCGGCCAGGGCCCGGCGGTACATGCCCCAGTCCTCGCTCAGGTAGCAGCCGCTGCGCAGCATCACCTGGGTCGGCCGGCTCAGCCGGGTCCGGGTCAGCACGTCGATGACCAGGTCGAACAGGGCCGACCCGCCCGCGGTCAGCAGCACCTCGGGCCGGTCGAACAGGTCGCGCTCGTCCAGGGCGGTCGCGATGGCGGCCAGGAAGGCCAGGAACTCGCGCACGATCGGCTCGCGGTCGCCGCCGTCGCGGGCCCGGGCCAGGCCCTCGAAGCCCTCGACGCCGGCCAGGGCCAGGTGCGGGCCGGCGGCCCGGATGGCTTTGGCCACCTCGACCGCGGTGGCCACGTCGCGGACCCCGCAGCGGGCCCCGGCCAGGCCGCCCTCGACCAGCACGTTGACCGGGCGGCCGGGACCGTCCGGGGCGAGGGCGGCGATCCGTTCGGCCAGCAGCCGGACGCCGGCCACCGAGTCGGCCAGGCAGAAGAACTCAAAGTCCGGGTCACGCCGCAGCTCGGCGGCCACGAAGCGGATGTCGGCCGCGCCGACCAGCTCGTTGGCGTAGAAGATGCGCGGGACCCCGTGGGCGCGGGCCGCCCGCACCTGGGCGCCGTTGGCGAAGGTCAGCCCCCAGCTGCCCGCGGCCAGCTGGCGCCGGAACAGGGCCGGGGCCATGGTCGTCTTGGCGTGCGGGCACAGGAGTACCCCGGCCGACTCGCTGAACTGCTGGAACCGGGTCAGGTTGCTCTCCAGGACACTGGCCCGGAGTACGGCCAGCGGGAACGGCAGGTCCTCACGGAGTATGTTCGGCGCTTCCACGACGCGAACGGTACTCCGGGCGGTGTACACCACCCGGTGGCGGCCGCCCGGCAACTGCCTTCCGGCGCAGGACGACGGGTGCGGCCCCCGGCCGGAAACATCGGAGCCGACATGACCCGCCACCTTGGGAGAGCTCTGATGGAAAACTCACGCGGGCCCGGCCTGCTCGGCCGGACCGGGCGGGCCTGTCACCGCCACCGCTGGCTGACCCTGGCCGCCTGGGTCGCCGCGGTGGCCTGCCTGGTCGTGCTGTGGGTGCAGTTCGGGGCGGCCGCCGACAACGACTTCACCGGCAACGACCCGGGCCAGACCATCCTGGACCAGCACTTCCCGCAGCGGTCCGGTGACACCCTCACCCTGGCCATCCGGTCCAGCGCCCCGGTGACCTCGGCGGCGGTCAAGGAGCAGGTGACGGCGGCGCTGGTCCCGTTCCGGCAGGCCGCGCACGTGACCGCGGTGACCGACCCGTACACCACGCCGGGCCAGGTGTCGAAGGACGGCCACATCGCGTTCGCCTCGGTGCAGTTCAACCAGGCGTCGGCCCACATCCCGGGCGGCGAGGTCACCAAGCTGATGGACGAGGCGCGGTCCGCGTCGGGTCACGGCGTGACGTTCGACCTGGGCGGGGACGTGGTGGATCAGGCCGAGACCCCGTACGGCGGGTCCTCGGACGCCATCGGCATCGGCGCCGCCGCCATCGTGCTGCTCATCGCATTCGGCTCGTTCCTGGCCATGGGGCTGCCCGTGCTCACGGCGGTGTTCGGCATCGGCTCCGGCCTGGCGTTGATCGCCCTGCTCGGGCACGTGTTCCCGGCGCCGTCGTTCTCGCCGATCATCGCCTCGATGATCGGGCTGGGGGTCGGGGTCGACTACGCGCTGTTCATCGTGACCCGGTTCCGCGAATACCTGAGGGCCGGGGTGGCACCGGCCGAATCGGCGGAACGGGCCATGCGGACCGCGGGCCGGTCCGTCCTCACCGCGGGCACCACCGTGGTCATCGGCATGCTCGGCCTGCTGGTGCTGCGCCAGCCGCTGATGAACGGGGTGGCGGTGGCCGCCGCGGCCACGGTGGCCATGACCGTCCTGGCCGCGCTGACCCTGCTGCCGGCGTTGCTCGGGTTCACCGGGACCCGCCTGGCCAAGCCGACCCGGTTCCGCGTCCCGGGCCGGCGACGCCAGCCAACCAACCTTCAATCTGGGGAAAAGACCCCGCATGCGGCCGAACGCTGGGCCGGGGTGGTGAGCCGGCATCCGGTGAAGTCCGCGCTGGCGGCGACGGCGGTGATCGCGGTGCTGGCCGTGCCCGCGCTCAGCATGACGCTGAACATGCCGGACGAGTCGGCGCAGGCCTCGGGGACGATGGGCCGGGCCAGCTACGAGACCCTGGCCGAGGGGTTCGGTCCCGGCTTCGACGCCCCGCTGATCGTGGCCGCGTCCGGCCGCGACCCGGCGGCCGGAGGCGCGGCCCTGGAACGGGCGGTGGCGGCCACGCCGGGGGTGGCCCACGTGACGCCGCCGGTGGTCAGCCGGGACGGCCGGGCGGTCATGCTCATCGCCTACCCGGTCACCAGCGAGCAGGACAGCGCCACCAACACCCTGGTCAACCAGCTCAGCGACCAGGTGCTGCCGCGCGCCACCGCCGGGACCGGGCTGACCGCCCACCTGAAGGCGTACCTGACTGGGCCCAACGCCGGCAACGTGACCTTCGCCAACACGATCTCGGCCCGGATGCCCTGGCTGATCGGCGTGGTCGTGGGGCTGTCGATGCTGCTGTTGCTGGTGGTGTTCCGTTCGATCGTGGTCGCCATCAAGGCGGCGGTGATGAACCTGCTCTCGATCGGGGCCGCCTACGGCGTGCTGGTCGCGGTCACCCAGTGGGGCTGGGGCCACCAGCTGTTCGGGTTCCCGGAGAAGGTCCCGGTCACCACCTGGGTACCGATGTTCCTGTTCGTGATCTTGTTCGGCCTGTCCATGGACTACGAGGTGTTCCTGCTCTCGCGCATCAAGGAGGAGTACGACCGGACCGGCGACAACACCGCCTCGGTGGCGCGCGGGCTGAGCCGGACGGCCCGGGTCATCAGCGCGGCCGCCGCCATCATGGTCGTGGTGTTCCTGTCCTTCGTGCTCGGGGCCGACGTGTCGGTCAAGCAGATCGGGCTCGGGCTGGCGGTCGCGGTCCTGGTCGACGCCACGGTGGTCCGGCTGGTGCTGGTGCCCGCGCTGATGGAGCTGCTGGGCCGGGCCAACTGGTGGGTGCCGGGCTGGCTGGGGAGGATCCTGCCCCGCTCGCCGGAGCCGGATGTGGCCCTGGAGCCGGGACTGGAAGCGCAGGGGCCGGAGCGTGAGCCGGCCTACCGGGGCTTATAGGCCGCATATCGTTCACAGTCCGAACAAATTGGCCTCATCTATAGTCGTTACATGCTGGACGTAACCCGGCTCCGGGTCCTGGTCGCGGTGGCCAGGCACGGGTCGGTGACGGCCGCGGCGCGGGAGCTGAACTACGCGCAGCCGTCGGTCAGCCACCACCTGGCCCGGTTGGAGGCGGAAACGGGCGTTCGGCTGATCCAGCGGGCCGGGCGTGGCATCCGGCTCACCGACGCCGGGCGACTGCTGGCCGACCGGGCCGCCGAGGTGCTGGGCCGGCTCGACGCGGCCGAGAACGAACTGGCCGCCCACGCCGGGTTGCGGGCGGGCCGGGTCCGGCTGGCCGCGTTCCCGTCGGCCCTGGGCACGATCGTCCCGGCCGCGGCGGCCATGCTCCAGGCCGGGCACCCCGGCATGGACCTGCGGCTGACCGAGGCCGAGCCACCGGAGGCGCTGCGCATGCTGCGGGCCGGGTACGTCGACGTGGCGCTGGTGTTCCGGCATGTGTCGGGGCCGGCGGATGGGGTCGTTCCGGCGGCGCGGGCTTCGGAGGCGCGGGAGCCTGAGGGTCGGGGGGCCGAGGCGCGGGGGGCTGAGGCGCCGGGCGTTCGGGAGTCGGGCGGCCGGGAGTCGGGCGGGCGCGAGGAGGAAGGTACTCGTGGGCGGCTGATCATGGACGAGCCGGTGCACCTGGTCACCCGGCGCAAGGCCAGCGGCGGCCCCACCGGCTGTGACCTGGTCAAGTACGCGCAGTGCCGGTGGATCGCGGGCTGCGACCGCTGCCGGATCCACCTGATCACGCAGTGCTCGCTGGCCGGCTTCACGCCGAAGATCGCGTTCACCACCGATGACTATGTGGCCGTGCAGGCCCTGGTGGCGGCGGGGCTGGGGGTGGCCACCCTGCCCGATCTGGCCTTGCGCGCGGCGCGGCATCCGGGGATCCGGACCGCGGAGTTGCCGGGGGCCCGGCGGCACGTGTATGCGCTGCAGTACGGGGAGCCACCGGACTCGCCGGCCGTGACCCGGCTGCTTGATGCGCTCTGTGAGGCGGCTGAGGGTCTTGTGGCTGATGGGGGTTCTGAGAGTGGTGGGACCGGTGGGGCTGTTGGGGCTGTTGGGGTCGGTGGGAGTGGTGGGGTTTCTGGGGCTGGGAGTGTGCTGGGGGCTGTTCGGGTTGGCGGGGGCAGCGGGGTTGCCGGGTAGGCGGCGGCGGGGCGTGGGCTGCGCGGGAGGCTGTCCTTCGCTACAGTCTCGCGCGTGACTTCGGGCCCGGTGTTGCCGCCGCGGGGGCAGGCCGCCCTGCCGGGGCTGGCCGCGGACCCGGTGACCGCGGACGGCCAGCGGCTGCTGCCGGGCATGGCCGCGTTGTCCGGCGCCCAGCACGCCGCGGCCGGGCTGATGGCCCGGGGTGGCCGGGCCGGGGCCGACGCCCCCGACATGGAACCCGACACCGGCTCCGACACCCAGCTCAGCCGGGTCGCGGCCGAGCTACTGGCCATGGACCCGGACGGGGCGCGGATCGGCGCGGCCGTGCGGACCGCCCTGGACATGCTGCTGGACGGCCAGCACACCGGCCGCTACCGCTGGGACCAGCTGTGCAAGACCGAGAAGACGCACGCGGGCACGCTGGTCGAGATCGGCATCCAGCGTGGCCTGGACCTGGCCGACGGCACGCTGCTGGACTACTCGATCGCGGGCGCCGACGTCGACTGCAAGTTCTCGCACCGGATGGGCCGGTGGATGATCCCTCCCGAGGCCGGCGGCCAGCTGGTGCTGCTGGTCCAGGCCAGCGACGAGGACGGCACCTGGTCGGCCGGGCTGCTGCGGATCCGCCCCGGCACCTTGCGCGAGGCCAGCAACCGGGACCTGAAGAAGACGCTCAGCGAGCGGGGCCGGGGCGCCATCGTCTGGCTGTTCTCACGTAGCCCGCTGCAGGAGAACGTGCTGGTCCGGATGGCCGAACGAGAGGTCGACGAGATCCTGGCGCCACGTTCGGGCCAGCAGCGGGTCAACGAGTTGTTCCGGCGGGCCCAGTGCCGCCCGGTGACCCGGACCGTGGTGGCCACCGTGGCCAAGCAGGACGACTACATGAAACGGGTGCGGGCCGGGGGCGGGGCCCGGGATCAGCTGCGGCCGGAAGGCATCGTGATCTTCGGCGACTACGTGGGTGACCAGGCGCTGGCGGCGGCGCTGGGCCTGCCCCGGCCCGGGCCCGGCGAGTTCGTCAGCGCGCGGCTCACCTCGCGCCCGGCCCGGCCCGGCGGCGCGGACCGGAC
>DASXJM010000283.1:0-5688 GCA_036497405.1 Streptosporangiaceae bacterium
CCCGCCGTGGACCTGCAGGACGTGAGTAACGTCAGCCTGCAGGCGGCCCGGGTCGGCATCGCCCCCCAGACCACCTGCGACGCCGCCACCGATCCGGCCGCGGCCCGGGTCCTCAACGCCCGCGGTTGCCAGGCCGTGCTCCGGGCCACCTACACCGACGAGTCCGCCACCTACGTGATCACGGTGGGTGTGGCCGTGCTGGGCAGCGCGAACCAGGCTTCGGCCGCCGCCGCCACCCTCAACCAGGCCAGCAAGGCGGGCACGGTCCCGGCCCCGCCCGGTCTGGAGAGCGCCGCGTTCGCGGGCACCCCGGCCGGATCGTTCCGGAATGAAGAGCGCCAGGTGACCGCGGCCAAGGCGGCCGGGCCCTACGTGATCATGTACGCGGCCGGCTACGCCGACGGCCGCCCTCAGGTCAACATCCGCGAAGACGTCTACGCCAAGGGCGAGATGACCGCCGCCGCCGAGGCGGTTCAGAACAGCGTGGCCAGCACACTGGCCACACCCCCGCCCACGCCCCACTGCCCCGGGACCCCCGGATGCTGAGGTTGCGCCGGGCCACCGCCCTCGGCCTGGCCGCCGCCTGCGCGGGCGGTTTGGCCCTCGCGGGCGCGGTCGGGGTGCCGGCCGCCTCGGCCGACTCCGTGCGCGACGGCCAGGACTGGGCCCTGAACATGATGAACGTCCCCCAGGCCTGGGACGAGGGCAGCCAGGGCCAGGGCATGACCGTCGCCGTGCTGGACAGCGGGGTCACCTCCGACGTCTCGGACCTGGACGGTTCGGTGGTGTCCGGCCCCGACTACACCGGGGTGGACACGTCGTCCAGCAACCTCGACTGGGGCCAGCACGGCACCTGGATGGCTTCGATCATCGCCGGGCACGGTCACGGCCTCGATGACGACGACGGGATCATGGGCGTGGCCCCCAAGGCCAAGATCCTCTCCGTCCGGGTCATCCCGGACCGCAACGACCCCGAATACAGCAAGTACGAGGCCGAGCAGGAAGACAGCGTCCAGGACTCCCTGGCCAAGGGCATCACCTACGCGGTGAACCACGGCGCCGACGTGATCAGCATGTCGATCGGCTACAGCGCCCCCAGCGCCAGCGTCCGTTCGGCCCTGCAGTACGCCTACGGGCATGGCGTGGCCGTGGTCGCCTCGTCCGGCAACTCCGGCGACACCTCGTCGGCCAGCAAACAGGGCTACGCCCCGCTGAAGTTCCCGGCCGACTACCCCGGAGTCATCGGCGTGGCCGCCGTGAGCTCCACCGGCCACGTGGCCGGGTTCTCCAGCAACAACCTGTCAGTCGAAGTCGCCGCCCCCGGTGTGAACATCTCCGCCCAGGGCCGCGACGGCCAGTACTGGCTGGTCACCGGGACCAGTCCCGCCTGCGCTCTGGTGGCCGGGGTGGCGGCCCTGATCAAGGCGCGGTACCCGGGCCTGGCCCCGGACCTGCTGGCCAAGGCGCTCAGCTCGACCACGCACTACCGCCCGGCCGGTGGCTACGACCAGAACGTCGGCTTCGGCACCGTGGATGCGGCCGCCGCCCTGACCGCCGCCGGCCAGCTGGCCCACCAGCGGGCCAGCTCCACCGGCACCGCCGCCAGCCACAACTTCGGCGGCGGCCCCGCGGCCGTGGCCGCCGACCCGGTCACCCCCCGCGGCTCCGGTCAGCTCATCCTCTTCGCCGTCCTGGCCGTCACCGCCCTGGCCCTGGTCGCCGCCGCGGTCAGCCGCCTGGCCGTCCTCAACCAGCTCCGCCGCCGCGAAGACGCCCAGCTCAGCGCGGCTTCGGTCCCCGTCGCCGGGGCTTCTTTCGGCCGCCCACCCCAACCTGCTGGGAATCCCTGGTCCCAGTTCAACCACGCCCCGCCGGGCCCGGCTCAGCCCGGGCTGTCCCGCTACGGCGCCGCGCCCGCTTATGAGGCGCCGGCCAGCTTCGATCCGTCGCCCGCGTTCGACCGGTCGACCGGCCAGCCTTCTCAGCAGCCTGGGATTCCGCAGCCGAACCAGGCGCGGCGGCCGCAAGAGCCGTTGCCGACCCGGACACCCCAGTCACCTCGTCCCGGCCAGTCGCCCGAGTCACAGCGGCCCCTGCCGTCCCGGACGCCGCCGCCCGCTCGGCCCCGCCCGTCCTTCCAGCCTCACGAGCCCCTGCCCTCTCGAGCGCCCCAGTCGCACCCGGCATCTGAGTCTCTTGAGCCCTCCCCGCCCCGGCAACCTCAGGCGACTGCCGCGTCGCAGCGGCCGTCTACTCCATCGCAGCCCTCCGCGTCCCAGGGGGCGCCGTCACCGTCGGCGCCTTCCGACGCCCAGGCAACTCGTCCCCTCCGTCTTCGCCGGGAGTCGCATGAGCCGCGCGATCCCTATGAGCCGGGCGATCTTAAAGAGTCCCGCAGATCTGAGGAGTCCCGTGGGACTTACGGGTCTGAGGAAGCCCGTGAAGCTCGCGAGCCTGGGGGGTCTGAGGGGCTTGAGGGGTCTCACGGGACTCGTGGGCCTGATGAGCTCCGTGAGACTCGCGAGGCCCAGCGGTCCCGTAAATTCGGCGAGCCCTATGAAACTCGCGGGTCTGAGCCTCGCGGGGTCCGCGGGCCTGAGGAGTCCCGTGGGATTGGCGGGCCTAAGGAGCTGCGTGGGACTCGCGGGTCCGAAGATGCCCGTTGGATTCCCTGGCCTGAGAAGTCTCGTAGGACTGGCGACTCTGAGGAGTCCCATGGGACCCGTGAGTCCGGCGAGCCCAGTCAGCCCGAGAAGTCTCGGGACTCGGAGGGGTACCGGGCTCCGTCTGGCTGGTGGCACCCGTCTGATGTCGATGACTGAACACGGCGAACCCGTCGCGGCCGAGATCGACGACTTCGCTAGTGACGTGCTGGACGTGGTCGACTCGATCCCGCCCGGGCACGTGATGTCCTACGGCGATATCGCTGAATACCTGGGCCGCTACGGCCCGCGCCGGGTGGGCCGGGTCATGTCCACCCACGGCGGTGCCGTGCCCTGGTGGCGGGTTATCCACTCCGATGGCTCCATGGTGCCGGGGCACGAACGCGCCGCCCTGCGCCAGTACAAAAAGGAAGGCACGCCGCTGCGGGAATCCGCCGACGGCGCCACGTTCCGGGTGGACATGCGCCGGGCCCGCTGGCGCGGCCTGGAGGCTCCCGGCCCGGACAGCCCCGGCATCGCGGACAGCCCCGGCCCGGGCAGCCCCGGCATCCCGGACAGCCCCGGCATCCCGGGCTGAACCGCCCCTTGCCGGAACTCCGCTTGGCCCAGACGGGCCGCGCAATTGGGCGGCAGGCGCCGCCCGCCGGGCGACTCACGGACTCCGGCCCGCGGTCCGGAAGGGGAGCGGGCTGTCGAGGGTGAGACGGCCGCCGGGGTGAGTGAAGTGCAGGAGCCCGTCGGGGCTGCCGCTCAAGGTCCAGCCCAGTTGGTGGATGAAGTAGTGGTGGTGCACGAAGCAGAACAGGACCAGATTCGGCAGCCGTGTCTTTCCGCGACGTTTCCAGGGACGGATGTGGTGCGCGGTGCACCAGACGGCGGGGAGTCCGCAGCCGGGCCAGCGGCAGCCGCGGTCGCGTACGGTCAGGGCGCGGCGTATGGCCGGGGTCTCCGTCCGGTAGCGGCGGCCGACGTCTAGGGGCAGGCCGTCGCGCCAGCGGATCACCGAGATTTCGGCTCGGCAGGCCAGAGCCAGGACCTGTCGGGCCGTGAGCATGGCGCCCTGCCCGGTACGGGCGGGCCCGGTCCGTTGCTGATCCGCTTCAGTGGCGCCGAGCTGGCCCGAGCCGATGGCAGACCCGTCGGGTGGGGCCGATGCGTCGAGGAGCACGGTGATGTGCGGCATGGCCCCGTGGCGGGCCCCGGCCCGGCCGGAGTCCAGGGCGGCCTGGCAGGCGGCGGTCAGGCCGTCCATCCGCCGCTGGGCCGAGGTCCGGGAATCCTCCGCGCCGCCGGGTGGGCCAAACGCCTCGGCCGCGGTCTTGATGATCTCCAGTGAGAGCGCATCGCCGCAGGCGCCGCTGATGGTGCCCACGTCGTCCAGGGTCAGGCCGAAGCTGAGGTAGCGGCGCTCGAACCGTTTGCGCTGGCGCTCCTCGACCGCGTCCGGGTCGGCCCGGTAGGTCAGGTCCTCGCCCAGGCGACGCAGCTCGCGCGGGTCAAGGGCCGACGCTGCGACACGGGAGCCGGGCAGTCCGGTGGTGGCGGCGGTCAGCATCTCCTGCTCGGCCGCGGCGGCGACCGCTTCGTCGCTGATCTGGCTGGCGGCCCGGCCGATGACGTGGGCCGCGTCGAACGAGACGTGGCCTGCCGCCACGGCCTGACCGGTGGCCGTCAGTTGCGGCAGGGCCCGGCCCAGCGCCACCAGTTCCCCGGCTCGCCCGGCCGAGCGGCCACAGCTGTGGCGCAGGAACGCGGCCGCCGACGAGTAGCCCGCCTCGGCGTAGGCGCCGGTGCGGTCCACGATCCCGGCCAGCCGGGCCAGTTCGCCGAGCACCTGATCGGCGAACACCGCGACCTGGCGGACCTGGGTCAGCAGGCCCAGGGCGTCACCGTCCGCGGGACCGAGGGCGGCCAGTTCCGCCAGCACCCGGTCCCGAACGGTCACGCCATCCGAAATCATGTTCGAATGATGGCATCAGGGTATGACAAAACGGCGCTCCGGCGCCGGCCGGCGTCGGCTGGCCGCGAAACCCCGGCAGAATGTCGGTCCCATCTGCTGGAATTCTTAGCGATGGAAAGCACCCAGCCGTACCGTCTGGTCCGCCACCCCGCCGCGACCGGGGCGCGGCTGCAGCTTGACGACGCCCAGCTGCAGGTCGTGCGGCACACCGGCGGACCGCTGCTGGTGCTGGCCGGGCCGGGCACCGGCAAGACCGCCACCATCGTGGAGACGGTGGCCCACCGCATCGAGGCCCGGCAGGTGGACCCGGCTCGGGTGCTGGTCCTCACGTTCAGCCGCAAGGCCGCCGGTGAGCTGCGGGAACGGATCGCGGGACGGCTGCGCCGGACCATCCGCGAGCCGCTGGCGTTCACGTTCCACAGCTACGCCTACGCGCTGGTGCGCCGGGAGTTCCTGCTCATGGGGGAGGAACTGCCCCGGCTGCTGTCCGGCCCGGAACAGCTGCTGGAGGTCCGGCGGCTGCTGCGCGGTGAGATCGCCGACGGGGCCACCTACTGGCCGGGCCCGCTCCGGCCCGCCCTGGCCACCCGCGGCTTCGCCGAGGAGTTGCGGGACTTCCTGCTCCGGGCGGCCGAACGCGGGCTGGACGGCCGGAGGGTGGCCGCCCTGGGCCGCCAGCGCCGCCGCGAGGACTGGGTGGCGGCGGGCCGGTTCCTGGATCGGTACGCGGCTCGGTTCGACCTCGCCCCGGTGGCCGCCTACGACTACGCCGAGATCGTCCGCATCGCGGCGTCCATGCTCAGCCGGGCCTCCGTCCGCCAGCGGGAGCGGGAAGCCTACGACGTGGTGCTGGTCGACGAGTACCAGGACAGTGACCCGGCCCAGGAGTCACTGCTGCAGGCCCTGGCCGGAGACGGCCGGGAGCTGATCGCGGTCGGCGACCCGGACCAGTCGATCTACGCCTTCCGCGGCGCCGACGTGCGGGCCATCACCGAGTTCCCGGTCCGCTTCCGCGGCCCCGACGGCAGCCCGGCTCCGGTGGTGGCGCTGGGCACCAGCCGCCGC
>DASXJM010000284.1:0-16306 GCA_036497405.1 Streptosporangiaceae bacterium
TCGGAGTTGACCAGGCCGGGGTCGTCGTCGAGGTCGCCGTTGATCTCGGTGACCTGGCCGTCCACGGGGGAGTAGAGGTCGCTGACCGACTTGGTCGACTCCACCTCCCCGCAGGCGTCTTCGGCGGTGACGCTCGCCCCCTCAGCGGGCAGCGACACGTACACCACGTCGCCCAGGGCCTTGGCCGCGAAGTCGGTGATGCCGACGGTCGCGGTCGTGCCGTTCAGGGCGACCCATTCGTGTTCTGCGGTGTAACGCAGCTCGGCAGGAACGCTCATGCTCGGGATCTCCTATAGAAAGGCAGCTCGGTGAGGCGGGCTGGTTCGGCCCGGCCCCGGATGTCCACGGCCAGTTCGCCCGCGCTGGCCGCGTCGGCCGCGTCCGGCGTCAGGTACGCCATCGCGATCGGCACGCCCAGCGTGGGCGAGGGGGCCCCACTGGTCACGGTCCCGGCCGCCTGACCCTGATCGGAGCCGGACTCCGAGCCGGTCAGCACCGGGTACCCGTGCCGGGGGACCCGGCGCGAGGCCATGGTGAGCCCGGCCAGGACCTGACGCGCCGGGGCCTCGGCCCGTTCAATCAGGGCCTCACCACCGACGAAGCCGTCCGGTTTGTCGAGCTTGACCACCCGTCCCAGCCCCGCGTCGTACGGCGTCACGTCCGGACCGAGCTCATTGCCGTACAACGGCATCCCGGCCTCGAGCCGGAGCGTATCGCGGGCGGCCAGGCCCGCGGGCACCAGGCCGGCCGGCGACCCGGCCTCGGTCAGGGCGGCCCACACCGGTCCGGCGTCCTCCGGGGTGGTGAACAGCTCGAAACCGTCCTCGCCGGTGTAGCCGGTGCGGGCCACGAAGGCCGGCCGCCCGGCCACCGTGCCCCGGTAGCCCGCGTAGTACTTGACCTCGCCGAGGTCCAGGTCGGTGAGCGGGGCCAGGATCCCCACCGCCTCCGGGCCCTGGATGGCGATCAGCGCGTAGTCCTCGGTCCGGTCGGTGACCTGGGCCTTGAACCCGGACGCCCGGCCCTGCAGCTCGGCCACGACGGTGGGGGTGTTGGCCGCGTTGGCCACGACCATGAAGTCGTCGTCCCCGGTCCGGTAGACCACGAGGTCGTCGAGCACCCCGCCGTCCTCGGCGCACATCATCGTGTACCGGGCCCGGCCGGGGGCCACCGCCGACAGCCGCCCGGTCAGCGCGTAGTCCAGCGCGGCCGCGGCCTCGGGGCCGGTCACGATGATCTCGCCCATGTGGGACAGGTCGAACAGGCCGGCCGCCCGGCGCACGGCCTGGTGTTCGGCGGTCTCGCTGGTGTAGCGCAGCGGCATCCGCCAGCCCGCGAAACCGGTCAGCGTCGCCCCCAGCCGCTCGTGCTCGGCCAGCAGCGGAGTGGGCCGCGGCGACGGGCGGGGGTCTTCTTCGGCGTTCGATGGTGATCCTGGCACGTCCGAATGGTATGCCGGTCGCATGGAACTTCTCACCGATGATCAGATCACGGCTGAACTCGCCGAGTCCCCGGGCTGGTCCCTGGAGAACGGCGAGATCACTCAGACCTTCACCCGCCAGGACTTCAGGGACGCGCTCCTGCTGGTCGGGGCGGTGGCGTTCCTGGCCGAGGCGGCCAACCACCATCCGGACATCGACATCCGCTGGAACAAGGTCACCCTGACCCTGTCCACTCACTCGGCCGGCGGCCTCACCGCCGCCGACTTCGCCCTGGCCCGCCAGATCTCCGCCCTGTCCTGACCGGCAGCGGATAAGCTCATCGTTCCGTGAGGAACGGACATGCGCGCAGCGCGCGATCGCAGCGCGCCAGGCGCGCCCCCCGGCCCGTCATCCTGCTGATCGCGGCCGGGGTGATGGTGCTGCTGGCGGCCTGCTCCGGTACCCGGACCGGGCCCCCGGAGGCGTCGGCCTCGCCCTCGCCGACCGGGCCCACATCCACCTCCAACCCGAACTTCATCCGGGTGGTGGTGCCGGGCGGGGCGGTCCAGAACGGCAGCGTGAACCCCAAGACGGACTGGGTCACGCCGTTCGAGGAGCAGTCCGGCTGCCTGGTCCAGCTGCGGACGGCCAACACCGACGCCGACGCCTACAAGGACCTGACCTACGGCATCGGCAACTCCTACTACGACGCCATCCTGGCCTCGCCCCCGGTGGCCGGCCAGCTGATGCAGGCCAAGGCCGTGGCCCCGCTGAAGACCGCGCAGGTCACCGGCTACTCCAGCGTCAGCCCCCGGCTGCGCGCGGCCCCGCCCGAGGTGGCGGGGGGGACCACCTACGGCCTGCCCTACCTGTGGGACTCCTACGTCACCGGGTACAACTCCAGCCAGGTCAAGACCGCCCCGCCCACCTGGACCGCGCTGTTCTCGCCGGCCTCGGCCGCCCAGCACTCGGGCAAGATCACCGTGCCCAACGACCCGGTCACGCTGGCCCTGGCCGCCCTGTACCTCAAGTCGGCCCGGCCCGCGCTGGGCATCACCGACCCGTTCGAGCTGACCGGCAGCCAGCTGACCGCGGCCAAGCAGGCCGTGACCGCGGTGCACAAGGACATCGGCACCTGGTGGAACGAGGACAGCACGGTCATCGGCCAGCTCGGCGACGGCCAGGACGTGCTCGGCGCGGTGCTCACCCACCAGATCAACGAGCTGAGCCGGGCCGGCCTGCCCGCGGCCGGGGTGCCCAACCTGACCGAGGCGGCCGGGTCGGGCAGCACCGTCGCCTTCCTGTACTCCTGGATGGTGTCGGCTCACGCCCACAACCCCAGGTGCGCCTACCAGTTCCTGTCCTGGATGACCTCGAGGAGCATCCAGGAGCAGGCGGCCGCGTTCACCAGCGCGGCCCCGGTCGTCCCGTCCGCCTGCCGGGGGGCGGCCGCCGCCAACTGCGCCGCCTATCACTTCTCCAGCCTGCCCAGCGCGCGCAACGTGGTCTTCGAGCACCTGCCGGTGACCAACTGCAACGTGGCCCGGCCGGCCGGCACGGCCACCGCGGCCACCAACTGCTCCACCTACGCGCAGTGGCAGGCGACCTGGAAGCACATCACGGTCGCGGCCGGCGTCCCCCAGCCCAGCCCGTCGCCCAGCACCGGGAGCTGAAGGCGGGCACAATGGGGCCCGTGGAAGCTAGCACCGTGGAAGCTCGCGACGTCGTCATCCTCGGCTCGACCGGATCGATCGGCACCCAGGCCCTGGACGTGATCGGCCGCAACCCGGACCGGTTCCGGGTCGCCGGGCTGGCCGCCGGGGGCGGCAACCCGGCCCTGCTGGCCCAGCAGGCCGTCGCGTTCGGGGTCACCCGGGTCGCGGTGGCCCAGCCCAGCGCCCAGGCCGACGTGCGGTCGGCCCTGGCCGCCGAGGCCAGCCGGGCCGGCACCCCGGTGCCCGAACTGACAGCCGGGCCTGACGCCATCGTCGAGGCCGCCGCCTGGCCCTGTGACGTGGTGCTCAACGGGGTGGCGGGCGCCATCGGCCTGGCCGCCACGATCGCCGCCCTGGACACCGGCCGGACCCTGGCCCTGGCCAACAAGGAATCCCTGATCACCGGCGGATCGCTGGTCACCGGGCGGGCCGCCCCGGGCCAGATCGTCCCGGTCGACTCCGAGCACTCCACCCTGGCCCAGTGCCTGCGCGGCGGGGCCCGCGACGAGGTCCGGCGGCTGGTGCTGACGGCCAGCGGCGGTCCGTTCCGGGGCTGGAGCCGGGACCGGCTGGCCGCCGTCACCCCCGAGCAGGCCCTGGCCCACCCCACCTGGAACATGGGCCCGTCCAACACGCTGAACAGCGCGACCTTGGTCAACAAGGGCCTGGAGCTGATCGAGGCCCACCTGCTGTTCGGGGTCACCCTGGACCAGATCGCGGTGGTGGTGCACCCGCAGTCGATCGTGCACTCCATGGTCGAGTTCACCGACGGGGCCACCATCGCCATGGCCAGCCCACCCGACATGCGGCTGCCGATCGCGCTCGCCCTGGCCTGGCCGGACCGGGTCCCGGACGCGACCCCGGCCCTGGACTGGACCCGGGCCGCGACCTGGACGTTCGAGCCGCTCGACGACGAGGCGTTCCCGGCCGTCCAGCTGGCCCGGGCCGCCGCCGCGGCCGGGGGCAGCGCGCCCGCGGTCTACAACGCGGCCAACGAGGAGTGCCTGGACGCGTTCATGGCCGGCAAGATCCCGTTCACGGGGATCGTGGACACGGTGGCCCGGGTAGTGTCGGACCATGACGCGTCCCCGGGCGCCCCGGGCACTCTGGACGATGTGCTCGCAGTCGACGCCTGGGCCCGGACGCGGGCACGGGAGCTGAACAGCAAGGGAGAGACCGCTCGATGAGCGTGCTGGGCTGGGCCATCTTCGTTGTCGCCTTGCTCTTCTCGGTCATGCTGCACGAGACGGGCCACTTCGTGGCGGCCAAGAGGTTCGGCATGAAGGTCACCCAGTACTTCGTGGGGTTCGGCACCACGCTGTGGTCCACGACCCGGGGTGAGACCGAGTACGGGATCAAGGTGCTGCCGTTCGGCGGCTTCGTCAAGATCGTCGGGATGACCTCGATGGACGAGGTCGACCCGGCCGACGAGCCGCGCTCGTTCCGGCGCCACCCGGCCTGGCAGCGGCTGATCGTGCTGTTCGCCGGCTCGTTCATGCACTTCGTGCTGGCCTTCGTGCTGCTGTTCCTGGTGGCCGGGGTGATCGGCCTGGAGTCCGAGAGCAACGCCGCTCAGCTCGGGCCGGTCAGCACCTGCGTGCCGGCCAGCGCCAAGGCCCTCGACAGTGGCACCTGCACCTCGTCCGACCAGCGCTCCCCGGCCACGGTGGCCGGGTTCAAGGCCGGAGACAAGGTCATCTCGTTCGACAACAAGCCGGTCAGCACCTGGACCGCCCTCGGCAGCGACATCAAGAACACCCCCGCCCACCGCAGCGTCCCGGTGGTGGTCGAACGCGACGGTCAGCGCCTCACCCTGCACGTCACGCTGGCCACGGTCGCGGGCCGCACGGGCTCCTACCTCGGCGTCCAGGACGCCACCGACTTCCAGCGCTACAACCCGGCCCGGTCGGTGACCTACGCGGGCTCGACGTTCGGCGCCGTGCTGACCGGCTCGGTCAAGGTCATCGGCCAGCTGCCCTCGGCCGTGCCGCACCTGTTCGCCAAGAACCGCGCGCACACGTCCGCGGGCCAGGTCACCAGCGTGGTCGGCGCCGGGGAGATCACCGGCGACGTGGTCTCGGCCAATACCGGGTGGCAGGTCAAGGTGGACTACGTCCTGCTCATCATGGCCTCGCTGAACATCTTCGTCGGCGCGTTCAACCTGCTGCCGCTGCTCCCGCTGGACGGCGGGCACATCGCGGTGGTGATCTACGAGCGGGTCCGGTCGTGGTTCGCGCGCCTGCGTAACCGCCCCAGCCCCGGTCTGGTAGACATGACCAAGCTGGTGCCGCTCAGCATGGGGGTGTTCGCCGTCCTGGTCTTCTTCGGCCTGATCCTGATCGTGGCCGACCTGGTCAACCCGGTCGGCATCCCCACCTGACCGCGGGGTGACCGTTACCGGAACGCCAGGGGAACACCGTGACGTCAGCGTCAGGTAAGACGGGTGGGCCTGGCGTGCCCAGTGGTCAGGTATTGAGAGACTGGTAAGTGGTGCACCCGGACCCTGGGCGCGCACGACAACCGGCAATTCGATCGGATGGGGAACATGAGCATTGACCTGGGTCTGCCGGACACGCCGCCCCGGCCGCTGGCCGAGCGTCGCGTGTCGCGCCAGCTCATGGTGGGGAGCGTCCCGGTCGGCGGGGGCGCTCCGGTGTCGGTGCAGTCCATGGCGACCACGCTGACCGCGGACGTCAACGCCACTCTCCAGCAGATCGCCGAGCTGACCGCGTCCGGCTGCCAGATCGTCCGGGTCGCGGTGCCGTCCCAGGACGACGCCGACGCGCTGCCCGCGATCGCCCGGAAGTCGCAGATCCCGGTGATCGCCGACATCCACTTCCAGCCCAAGTACGTGTTCGCGGCCATCGACGCCGGCTGCGCCGCGGTCCGGGTCAACCCGGGCAACATCAAGGCCTTCGACGACAAGGTCGGCGAGATCGCCCGCGCCGCCAAGGACGCCGGCATCCCCATCCGTATCGGCGTCAACGCGGGCTCGCTGGACAAGCGGCTGATGGCCAAGTACGGCAAGGCCACCCCGGAGGCGCTGGTCGAGTCCGCGCTGTGGGAGTGCTCGCTGTTCGAGGAGCACGACTTCCGCGACATCAAGATCTCGGTCAAGCACCACGACCCGGTGGTGATGATCAACGCCTACCGGCTGCTGGCCCAGCAGTGTGACTACCCGCTGCACCTCGGCGTGACCGAGGCCGGCCCGACGTTCCAGGGCACGATCAAGTCGGCGGTGGCGTTCGGCGCCCTGCTGGCCGAGGGCATTGGCGACACGATCCGGGTCTCGCTGTCGGCGCCCCCGGTCGAGGAGGTCAAGGTCGGCATCTCGATCCTGGAGTCGCTCGGCATGCGCCAGCGCGGCCTGGAGATCGTGTCCTGCCCGTCCTGCGGCCGGGCCCAGGTCGACGTGTACAAGCTGGCCGACGAGGTGACCGCCGGGCTGGACGGTCTGGAGGTCCCGCTCCGTGTCGCGGTCATGGGCTGCGTTGTCAACGGTCCCGGCGAGGCCCGCGAGGCCGACCTCGGGGTCGCCTCCGGTAACGGCAAGGGCCAGATCTTCGTCCGCGGCAAGGTCATCGCCACCGTCCCCGAGTCCAAGATCGTCGAGACCCTGATCGAGGAAGCCATGCGCCTGGCCGACGAAGAGGGCCTCGCCGAGGGCGAGACCGGTTCCCCCCAGGTCACGGTCGGCTGATCAGCCAATATTCATATCGAAGGTTGGTTGGCTGGCTCAACAGCAGAGGCGGGGTCACACCAGCGTGTGACCCCGCCTCTGTCGTTGCTGTGGCGGTTGATCAGCCCCGGGCCGCGCGAGCGGTGGGCATGTCCTCGGCCACGATGATCTCGCTGACCTTCTCCGAGGCGGCCTCGCGGACTCCGCCCGGCAGTTCGTCGTCGGTGACCAGGACGTCGACGTCGTCCAGGCTGGCGAACGAGCTCAGGCTGACCAGACCCCACTTGGTGTGGTCGGCGACCACCACCACGCGGCGGGCCAGCTTGATGAACGTCCGGTTGGTCTCCGACTCGGCCAGGTTCGGCGTGGTCAGCCCGGCGTCGGGGTCGATGCCGTGGCAGCCGAGGAACAGCGTGTCGAAGTGCAGTGACCGCACGGTCAGGTCGGCGACCGGGCCGACCAGGGCGTCGGAGGGCGTCCGGATGCCGCCGGTCAGGATCACCGACGTGTGCGAGCCGTTGGTCGGCCGGGCGCTGCTGAACAGGTTCATGACCCGCAGTGAGTTGGTCACGATGGTGAGCCCCGGCACGTCGAGCAGGCACTGGGCCAGCGCGAACGTGGTGGTGCCGGCCGAGAGGGCGATCGCCGTCCCCGGCTTGACCAGGCTGGCCGCGGCCCGTCCGATCGCGGCCTTTTCCGGCTGCTCCAGGACGAGCTTGGCTTCGAAGCCGGGCTCATGGCTGCTAGTGGGTGTTCCCGGCAGGACTGCGCCGCCGTGAACCTTTTCGATCAGGCCGTCTCTGGCCAGGGCCTCCAGGTCTCGTCGGACCGTCATGTCCGAGACCCCGAGTTGCTGTGTGAGATCGCTGACTCGTGCGCTGCCGTCGCTGCGGACAGCTTGGAGGATCAGCGACTGCCGATGCCGGGCAAGCATCCGTAGCCTCCTCTTTTGTGCGGTGACGCCCCGGGACGGGTGCCCCGGTGGCGCCGAATTCCGCCATCCGTCATCACTGAGACGTTCACTTTCGCTGTTCGGTTCCGATTGCGGCTGTCGGATACGAAGCGTGACGTCGTGACCAGCTTTGCGCGATCATGAATCGCTGCCGCCATGCTCATTCTGGGCTCCCCAGGACGATACTGTCCTGTTTTGATGGTATCGCTTGGGAGCAATCGAAGGTTCCTGTGCTACCTCGGCCGACCCGTTGTCTACACCCCCCAGCCGACCTGCGATTACTGTACGAAGTTAAACGATTCTCGTCTATCGGTCCGTTCGAACTTAACTGTTTTGTCTCTCGACAACCTCTAAGCATCCCGAAGACATCCTCACAAGATGCTCAATGCCTGAACGTCAGCTGGGGGCTGCCCCCAGGTTCGCTCCCGTTTCGGCCCGCCGCCCGCCCATCCCCCTTCCCCTACTCATCGATACGGCCCGATCTCCCCAGCGGATTGCCCACGCCCCCGCACAGGAACCCGTCCCGGCTCCCGGCCCTCCGCCCAGCGGGCTCCCCGCCCCCGTGACCCTCGGCCGCTGGCGTGGCGATTGTGTTTCGCGTTCGTTGCCCAACAGTTACTTGTTAGCGCTAACATCCTCATAATGTTTGACTCTGTTAGAAGTGAGGCCAACCCCTGGCCCCCCGCGCCGGACCGGAGGTGCCATTCCAGGCGTTGCCGCCTTGTTCAGGACGGGTGCGTAACGACCTGGCGACAGCGGTTAAAACGGGCTCGTTCGGGGCTTGCGTGGTGTCTTGACATGCGATCATGAGCAGCTTTAGCGTCTACGACGTTCCGTCGGGCTTGGGCCTATCCCGAAGCCGGCCCTATATCAGTCGTGCGCCCGCCCCTGAAGCGCCAGAAAATGCGGCGGGTGCTGTTTACCTAGCGGGTCCGGCTCGGGACAGCGAGTGTCCCGCGACAATTCAACGGAGGTCCACATGAAAGACAAAGTCGACCCGGTAGTCGACGAGGCCATTGAGAGCCTCAATATGCAGGACGGGCCTGCCCGCCGGAAGCTGCTCAAGGGCGCCGGCCTGTTCAGCGCGACCGCGGCCGCGTCCGCGCTGATCTCGGCCTGCTCGTCGTCCACGAACAGCAACGCGGGCACCACCAAGAAGGTCGCGGGCAATTTCCCGACCACGCCGAAGTGGCAGTTCTGGTTCGTTAATCACGTCACCACGAACCAGTTCTTCACGCCGACCCAGTACGGCATGGCCGATGCGGCCGCGCTGCTCGGTCTGCCCACTCCGAAGTGGGGCGGTTCGGAGACCTCCACCGTCTCCCAGATGACCACCTACATCAGCACCGCGGTCTCCGCGAATGCCGATGGAATTGCCGTCGCGGTCATTGACCCGAATGCGTTCAAGGGCCCGATCGAGAATGCCATGAACAAGGGTATTCCGGTCTTGTCGTACAACGCGGACGGCTCGTTCGCCAAGGGCAAGGCGGAAATCGGCTCCAACCGCCTGGCCTACGTGGGGCAGGCCCTGTACATCTCCGGCCAGCAGCTGGGCAACGAGATCATCTCCCGCGTCCCCGGCGGCGGCGACGTCGTCATCTTCATCGCCACCCCGGGCTCGGGCAACATCCAGCCCCGGTACGACGGTGCGGCCGCGGTGCTCAAGGCCAAGGGCGGCTACAACGTGCACGAGGTGGCCACCGGCGCGCTGACCGGCCAGGAGCAGGCCGCGATCAAGGCCTACCTGCTCGGCCACAAGTCGATCAAGGGCGCGTTCGCGGTCGACGGCGGCTCGACCGAGTTCCTGGGCGGCCAGCTGAAGTCGGCCGGGCTCAAGATCCCGTCGGGCGGCTTCGACACCACCGGCCTCTCGCTGCCGGCCATCAAGTCCGGCGACATGGACTTCACCATCTACCAGGACCCGTACCTGCAGGGCTTCCTGCCGGTCGTCTACATGTACCTGTACAACCTGTCCGGCGGCACGATCGTCCCGTCCGACACCGACACCGGTCTGTCCGTCATCACCAAGGCCAGCCTGGGCAACTACCAGGTGTCCAGCCGGTTCCAGGGCCAGACCACCAAGCAGCTGTACGTCAAGCGGCCGGCCGGCGCCATCCAGAACCCGCAGGCCACCACCAGCACCTGATGCACCACGCCGACGGCAGGTGGGCCCTTCCCGGGTACCGGGGAGGGCTGCCTGCCGTCGGCGTACGGCCCGCCGCCATGGCCGGCCCGGGACAGGGTGTAAGACTGGTTTTACGTGGCCTGGCGTGACCCTTCTGGGCCTCGTCTTCGCTGGCCGGGACCGCGTATGACAGACGTAGAGAACGGATGAGCAAAGTGAGCGAAGCCGTAGACCGAAGGACTGGCAGTCCCAGTGAGCCACCGAGCCTGCTGCCGCCGCGAAACAGTCCGCTGAAATCCGCGGGCCTGGCCTTTCTCCGCCAGCGCGAGGCGACCGTGCTGGTGGTCGCGATCGCCCTGATCATCTACTTCGCCGTGTCCTCGTCGAACTTCACCGGTTCGTCGAACCTGTCGACCTGGCTGTCGCAGGACTCGGCCTACATCATGATCATCGCGGTCGGCGAGGTGCTGCTGCTGATCTGTGGTGAGATCGACCTGTCGGTCGGCTTCACGGCCACGTTCGCGCCGTTCCTGATGCACTACCTGATCGACTTCTACAGCTTCCCCGGCTGGCTGGCCATCATCGTCGCCCTGATCATGGGCGTGGCCGTCGGCTGGCTGAACGGCTTCCTGACCGTCTCGGTGGGCCTGCCCTCGTTCATCACCACTCTGGGCACCGGGTTTGTGCTTCTGGGCCTGGTCAACACCACCTCCCACGCCGTGGCGGTGCCGATCCCGGCGTCGGTGAACGGCATCGGGCACTGGATCGGCTCCGGCACCTGGTCCGAGTTCATCTGGGCCGTCATCATCGTCGTCCTCGGCCACATCCTGCTCACCCGGACCCGATGGGGTCTGCACACGATCTCGGCCGGCGGCAACCTGCTCGGGGCCCAGGAAGCGGGCATCAAGGTCAAGCGGATCAAGTACGGCAACTTCATGATCACCGGTTTGCTCGGCGCGTTCGTCGGCCTCCAGATCGCCTTCCAGACCGACACCATCGACCCCACCGCCGGCGGCTATACGCCGATGTTCTACGCGGTCACCGCGGCCGTCATCGGCGGCACGGCCATGCTGGGCGGGGTCGGCACGATCCTCGGCGCCGCGCTCGGCGCGATCGTGCTGGGCACGCTGACCGACGGGTTCAGCATCCTCGGCGTCAGCGCCAACCCGCTGGACATCATCTTCGGCGGCGCCATCCTCATTGCCATGATCGCCAACGTGCAGCTGGCACGGCTACGGGAAGCAGGTCGGGCGGTATGACCACCACCAGTTCGGACGCGGCCGCGGCCGCCTCGGCGGCCGGCGGCGACATCCTCCGCGTCGAGCACATCTCCAAGCGGTACGGCGCGGTCACCGCGCTCAACGACGTCAACCTGCACCTGGGCCGGGGTGAGGTGCTCGGCCTGCTCGGGGACAACGGCGCGGGCAAGTCCACGCTGCTGAAGATCCTGTGCGGCTTCCAGCCCCCGACCACCGGCCGGATCATCCTGGAGGGCGAGGAGGTCGAGTTCAAGGGCGTCGACGACGCCCGGGCCCGCGGCATCGACGCCGTGTACCAGGATCTGGCCCTGGTCAACCAGCTGTCCGTGTACCACAACATGTTCCTGAACCGGGAGAAGGTCAACGGGGTCCTGCTCAACAACCGGGCCATGAAGCGACTGGCCCGCGCGCACCTGGACGAGATGGGCATCCGCATCCCGTCGGTCAACGCCGAGGTGGCCAAGCTGTCCGGTGGTCAGCGCCAGGCCATCGCGGTGGCCCGCTCGGTCTTCTCCGACCCGAAGATCCTGCTGCTGGACGAGCCGCTGGCCGCGATGGGGGTCAAGGAAGGCGCCATCATCCTCGATCTGGTCCGGCAGCTCAAGGAGCAGGGCGAGGTCTCGATCATCATCATCGCCCACAACTACGGCCAGGTCCTCGAGGTGTGCGACCGGGTCAACCTGGTCCAGCACGGCGAGATCACCTTCGACAAGCGCAGCGCGGACACCTCGGTGACCGAGCTGACCGACATCGTGGTGGCCGAGTACCGCAAGGCGCTGGAAGAGCGCCACCGCATGGACGCGAAGCCCTCCACGACGTCGGAGAACTAGTCGCAGAACTGGGCGCCAGAGAGCTGAGCAGGACCTGAGTCAACAGTGAGAACGGCCCCGGCCCACCGGCCGGGGCCGTTCTGTGTCCAGCCTGTGACGGGCGGGGCCGCATCGCCGCCCCGGTTCGGGCAAGATGGCTGACATGCTTCGGATCCCGCTCCGCCGCGCCTTGACCGCCACCACCGCCCTGGCCGCCACGGCCACGGTCCTGGCCGCCTGCACCTCCAGCAGCGCGACGTCCACCCCCGGTGGCAGTTCCTCCGGTGGCTCCAGCGGCGCGGGCGTGGGCACGGTCCAGTGGACCGGCTGCTCGATCGGCGGCATCCCCGGCAACACCCTCAAGTGCGCCAACCTCCAGGTCCCGCTGAACTACAGCGACCCCAGCGGGCGCAAGATCACGCTGGCCCTGTCCGAGGTGCCGGCCACCGCCCCCAAGAGCCAGCAGCTCGGTGACCTGCTGGTCAACCCGGGCGGTCCCGGGGCCAGCGGCCGGTCGCTGGCCGCCGCGGTGGCGTCCGGCCTGAGCCAGAGCGTGGCCTCCCGCTACAACATCATCGGCTTCGACCCGCGCGGGGTCGGCGCCTCCGTGCCCGCCCTGCACTGCGACCCCAGCTTCTTCTCCGGCGTCCGGGCCAACTACGTTCCGGCCAACACCGCCGCCGAACAGGCTCTGGAGGCCCGGGCCAAGGTCTACGCGGGCGACTGCGAGAAGCGCTTCGGCTGGCTGCTGCCCTACATGACCACCAAGGACGTGGCCCGGGACGTCGACTCGATCCGGTCCACGCTGAGACAGCCGAAGATCAGTTACTACGCCTTCTCCTACGGCACCTACCTCGGCGAGGTCTACGCGACCATGTTCCCCAGCCGGGTCAAGCGGATGGTGCTGGACAGCACGGTGGACCCCCAGGGCGTCTGGTACACCGACAACATCCAGCAGGACTACGCCTTCCAGAAGCGGTTCGAGGCGTTCTTCGGCTGGGTCGCCCAGTACAACGACGCCTACCACCTGGGCACGACCGGGGCCCAGGTCCAGCAGGCCTACTACACCGCCCGCACCAAGCTGATGGCCCACCCGATCGCGGGCGCCAACGGCCCCGAGCTCGGCGCCGACGAGCTGGATGACACGTTCCTGCTCGGCGGCTACGACGACTCGCTGTGGCCGGGCCTGGCCCAGGCCCTGTCCAGCTACGTGGTGCAGGGTTCGACCGGCGCCCTGGCCGACCAGTACCAGGAGAACGGCGTCCAGAACGAGAACGAGTTCGCGGTCTACAACGCGGTGCAGTGCGCGGACGTCAACTGGCCGCGCAACTGGGCCAAGTGGGACAGCGACACCCGGACCGTGTACGCCAAGGCGCCCTTCCAGGCCTGGGACAACGCCTGGTACAACGCCGCCTGCGCGTACTGGCCGGTGAAGGGACCGTCCCAGCCGATGAAGATCGGGGCCAGTGGCCTGCCCGGCATCTTGATGCTGCAGGGCACGCTGGACCCGGCCACCCCGTACGCGGGCGCCCAGGTCGCGCACCAGGCGCTGACCACGGCCAAGATGGTGGTGGTCGAGGGCGGCGGCAACCACGGCCAGTCGCTGGAGAGCCCGGCCAACACCTGCATCCAGAACTACCTCAACAACTACCTGGGCACCGGGGCCCTGCCCACCGGCAGCGGCCAGGTCAACGCGACCTGCCCGGCCACCAGGCCGCCCACGCCAGCGGGCTAAGACCGGTCGTGTCCGGTCCGTGATCACCCAGGCCGGCGTCGGCTGCCCGGGTGCTGCTGGTCCCGGCTACGCTGGATGTGTGCTCCGCGTGAAACCGGCGCGGCCCGGGCCGCTGCGCATACTCGATGACCGCGATCGCGGCGAGGTGCTCAGGATCTGCGACGCCGACCCGGTCACGAACGTCTTCGTCGGAGCCCGGGTCCACGCCGTGGGCCTCAACCCGGCCCGGCTCGGGGCCCAGATCTGGGGCCACTACACCGGCGGCCGGCTGACCTCACTGTGCTACGCGGGCGCCAACCTGGTCCCGGTCGCGGCCACCCCGGAGGCGGTGGCCGCGTTCGCTGAGCGGGCCCGGGCCCAGGGCCGCCGCTGCTCCTCGCTGGTCGGCCCGGAACCCGCCGTGGCCGACCTGTGGCGGCGGCTGCAGCCGCACTGGGGGCCGCCCCGCGACGTCCGCGCCGTGCAGCCGGTGATGGCCATCTCCGGCCCGCCCACCTGCCCGGCCGACCATCTGGTCCGCCGGGTCCGCCCGGACGAGCTCAACGTGCTGATGCCCGCCTGCGTGGCCATGTTCACCGAGGAGGTCGGGGTCTCGCCGATCGGCGGCGACGGCGGCGCCACCTACCGGGCCCGGGTGTCGGAGCTGATCCGGGCCGGCCGCGCGTTCGCCCGCATCGAGAACGGCGAGGTCATCTTCAAGGCCGAAGTCGGTTCCGTGACCCCGCACGCCTGCCAGGTCCAGGGCGTCTGGGTCAACCCGGCCCACCGCGGCGAGGGGCTGGCCTCGGCCGGCATGGCCACCGTGGCCGCCGAGGCCCAGCGCAGCATCGCCCCGGTCGTGTCGCTGTACGTGAACGACTTCAACACCCCGGCCCGGGCCGCCTACCGCCGCTCCGGCTTCGCCGAGGTCGGCACCTTCATGTCGGTGCTCTTCTAGCAAGTCTGCCCGGTCAGTCCCGCTCGCGGATCTCGCGCAGGTGGCCGTTGATCTCGGCGTAACCCTCGCGCAGGATGCCCAGCTGCTCCGGGGTCAGCTGGTCGATGAAGTGCCGCCGGACGCTGTCCACGTGGTACGGGGCGACCCGCTCGATGGTGGCCATCCCGGAGTCGGTCAGCACCGCGAACAGCCCGCGCTTGTCCCCGGGGCAGGTGTCCCGGCGGACCAGGCCCGCCGCCTCCATCCGGGTGATCTGGTGCGACAGCCGGCTCCGGGACTGGGCCGTGGCGTCGGCCAGGTCGGTCATGCGCAGCCGGTGCTCGGGTGCCTCCGACAGCACGACCAGGATCTCGTAGTCGTTGCCGCTCAGCCCGAACGGGTTCAGGTCCCGGTCCAGCTGCCGGAACAGCAGCTTGCTGGTGGCCAGGTAGGCCCGCCAGGCCTCCTGCTCGTCCGGCGTCAGCCAGCCCCGCGTATCCGTGTCCGTGTCGACCATCCCCATAGCACAGAAACCTACCCTGACCCGTGATGTGATCAGAGGGTGCGACTGGACAGTGAGCAAGCGACGACCAGCGCGGACCTGCGCGCGCACAATCTGGCGCGGCTGCTCCGGGCCGTGCACGACGGCGGCGGCGAGCGGACCCGGGCCGAGCTGACCCGGCAGCTCAGCCTGGCCCGGGGCACGGCCACGGTCCTGGTCCGCGACCTGGCCGATCGCGGCCTGATCGAGGAACTGCAGGTCCAGGCGGACATGGCCGAACGCCGGTCCCGCGGCCGCCCGACCGGGGTGCCGTCCCCGCATCCGGACGGCCCGGTGGCGCTGGCCGTGGACCTGCGCGACGACTCGTTCTCGGTGGCGTCGTTCGAGCTGACCGGCCGCGGCGCCATGCTGGAACGCCAGGAGCGTGACTCCGGCTCCGGCACCGACCTGCTGGCCGGCCTGGCCCGGCGGCTGGCCGTGCACCAGCGGACGCTCGGGCCGCGGGTGATCGGGATCGGGGTGGCGGTGCCCTCGCCGGTGAGCCAGGGCCGGATGGTCCAGCCCGGGCTGGCCGACTGGCACGGGGTGGACGTGGTGGCCAGCCTGAGCACCGCGCCGGGCGGGGTCACGGTGCCGGTCCTGGTCGGCAACGACGCCCGGCTGGCCGGCCTGGCCGAGGCCCGGCGCGGGGGCCTGCGCGACGTGCCGGTGGCCCTGCACCTGCACCTGGCCACCGGGGTCGGCGGCGTGCTGCTGTCCCGCGGCCTGCCGCTGACCGGCGTGCACGGCGCGGCCGGGGAGTTCGGCCACATGCCGCTGACCGGGGGCAGCGAGGAGTGCCGCTGCGGCTCGGTGGGCTGCTGGGAGCTGGACGCGGGCAGTCACGGCCTGCTGCGCCGGGCGGGCCGGGACGAGCAGGGGGACCGGATGGCGCGGGCCCTGGCCGTGATCAGCGACGCGGCCACCGATCCCGGCTGCGGGCAGGCCCTGGCCGGGGTGGCCGAGGCGCTCGGCCGGGGGATGGGTTCCCTGGTCAACGCGCACGACCCGGCCGCCATCGGGCTGTCCGGGCTGGGCCGCGACATCTACCAGGCCGCGCCCGAGGCGGTCCGGTCCGGGTACGCGGCCACGCTGATGCGCTTCCGCCGGGACGAGCCGCCACCGCTGATCCCGTCCCAGCTCGGGGACCTGGG
>DASXJM010000285.1:0-5870 GCA_036497405.1 Streptosporangiaceae bacterium
TGTCGTCGCCGATCACGTCCACGCACTGGCCGCCGGGCCCGGTGATCGTGCCCGCGGTCGCGGCCTCGCCGTTGGACGCGCCGGAGTAGCCGGCCGCCACGACGTTGGCCTGGACCGCGTTGTCGGCGGCGTCGGTCGGGAACCCGGCCGTCATCACGCCCTCGAAGAACGAGCCGACCGAGGCGTTGCTGTTGTCCCCACCGGTCCCGAGCACGATCGCGCCTTCGGTGTGCATCGGCTGGTAACCGCTGGGCAGGGCCCCGTTCCAAAAGGTCGACAGGCTGCCCGATTGCGCGTTACCGCCCCGCAGCTCGAACGTGTTCTGCCCGTTGTTCTTCAGCTCGGCGGTGACGAAGTTGCTGTTGTTGCCGGTGTCGGCGGGGTTGTTGCCGCTGCCCATCCACTGGCCGTTCTCCAGGTCGGCCTCGACCCAGGGACCGCTGCCGCTGCACGGCGCGGAGTTCGACCCGCAGAACGTGGTCAGGTTGAGCGCGTCCATGTGCGAGGCGCCGTTGTCGCGGGTGTTGGTCTCGACGTTGCCGAAGTCGTAGCAGCAACCCGAGTTCACGTGGGTGCCGCTGGCCACCATGTACATCCCCTCGGGCTGGCCGTTGACCGCGACCCCGGAGGTGCTGTTGTCCCGGTAGCCGGTGGTGCCGGCGATGTAGACGCCGTAGACCTTGTGGCCGCCCGCCGTCACCGGCAGCGCGGCCGCGTTGGCCCCGACATCCTGGCCGGCCGCGCCGCCCGGGCCCTCAATGGTGAGGTTGTTGTGCTGCGGCGACTGGTCGTAGATCTCGGTGATCACGCAGTTGGTGCGGGCGCAGAACGTGTCCTGTTCGGTGGCGTTGGCGTAGCCGCCGGTGGCCAGCAGCCCGACGTTGGTCGTGCCCCCGTCCGAGGACCGCCGGACCTGGTACAACGGCCCGTCGTAGGCCGAATACAGCGCGCGCACCGTGCTGTAGGCGGCCACGCACGACGTCCCGGCCGACCCGTAGATGTCACACGGCTGCGTCCCCGCCGCCTGCGCGGTCCCGGAACCCGCTATGGCCCCGGTCAGCAGCCCGCTGACCCCCAGCGCCAGCCCCGCGATCAGGATGAACGTACGCCGGAGCCAGCGAAAACGCGTCAGGACACCCATCGGCCAACACTTCCACTCTGTGATTCTGGGCATATTCGTGGTGTATGCGGTTACATCGGAGCCTCCTCTCGTCAACCCTGGCCGTCAATACTCATATTCGATCATTTTTAAACGAAGGTTGGGTGGCGGGGCCCGCCACGCCTGCGGGCCGGGGATCAGCGGAGGGGCTGACCGTTGTCTCGGCCAGCCCCTCCGCGTTCAGCGCCATCCTGGTCAGGTGAGCTTGTCCTTGAGCTTGCCCACCGGGCCGGTCTCGGTGCCCAGCTTGGGTCCCTTGGGCTCGCCCAGGCTGCCGTCGTAGGTGGCGAAAAGCTTGGGGTCCGGCGGCGGCGCCGCGGCGACGTCGCCCAGCGGCTCGGCGTTCATCAGGTAGCCGAACTCGTGGATGCCGTCGGGCTGCGGACCCTTGGCCCAGCCGCCCTGGTCGCCCGCGGTCCCGTCGGACAGGTGCCAGACCGAGGTGGCGTGCTCGGCGTACTCCTCGTCGAACAGGGCGTTGGGTGCGACCGTGGTCTCCAGGCCGTCGGCCTGCAGTTCCTCGATGGCCTTGAGCCACAGGTTCTGGTGCAGGGTGTCCCGGGCCAGGTTGAACTTGAGCATGTCCTTCACGCCCGGGTCGTCGGTCATCTCGTACAGCCGGGCGGTCTGCAGGCGTCCCTGGGCTTCGGCGGCGGCGTTGGCCCGGAAGTCGGCCAGCAGGTTGCCGCTGGCGATGATGTACCGGCCGTTCCAGGGATAGCCGTTGCTGTCGGCCAGCAGGGCCCCGCCGCCGGCCACGATGGCCTGCTGCGGGTCCATGCCGCCGAGCACCGCGCCGACCACCGGGTCGGCCCCGGCCGCCTTGGTGGTGGCAGTGGCCGGCGCGCCCTCCAGCAGCCGGGCCACCATGGTGGCGATCATTTCCACGTGGCCGATCTCCTCGGTCGCGATGTCCATGATCAGGTCCTTGTACTTGCCGGGCATCCGGCAGTTCCACCCCTGGAACAGGTACTGCATGGTGACGGTCATCTCACCGAAGGCACCGCCGATGAGCTCCTGCAGCTTGTGCGCGTAGACCGGGTCGGGCTTTGCGGGCCGGGCTTCGAACTGGAGACGGCTGGTGTGCCGGAACATACGGGCCTCCATCCCATCGCTGGCCGCCTCCGCCACGGTCTGGACGGGGTGGCGCTGGCTACGACGGACGGTAGGCGGCGCTCGTCCCGGCCTCGTCGCCGCCGCGTCACCGGTCCGGTCGCTCCGCTCACCGCCCAGCCGCACGACCAGTGCCGATCGCAGGCATAAGGCGGTGACGCCCGGGTAGCGCCGGGTTCGGTCAAGACACGGCCGCCATGTCACGGCTGGGAGCGCCATGGACCGGACCCGCAGCGCAGAATCCACCCACCCGCGCTTCCAGCTCCGGCTGCTGGGGCGCTTCGAGCTGAGCTGCCAGGGCCGGGCGCTGAGATTGAGCCCGGCCGGGGAGCGACTGCTGGCCTACCTGGGTATCCGTACCGAGCCGGTGGCCCGGCCGGTGGTGGCGGCGGCGTTGTGGCCGGACTGCCCTGACCGCCGGGCCGCGGCCAACCTGCGCTCCACCCTGTGGCGGCTGCACGAACGGCAGCCGGCCACACCGGTCCATCACCGCGACGGCGTCGTCGCGCTGGCCCCAGCGGTGACCGTGGATCTCAATGAGCTCTCCGGGCAGCTGGACCGGTCGCTGGCCGCTGACCTGAGCGTCGCCACCCTGCGCCAGGACGTGCTGCCCGACTGGCCCGAGGAGTGGCTGATTCCGAGCCGGGAGTGGTTCCGGCAGGTCCGGCTGCGGGCGCTGGAGGGGCTCAGCGATCACCATCGGGCGGCCGGCCGCCTGGACGCGGCGCTGGCCGCTGGCCTGGCCGCCGTCAGCTGCGACCCGCTGCGGGAGAGCGCGCACCGGCGCCTGGCCCAGGTCCACATCGCCGAGGGCAACTTCGCCGAGGCCCTCCGCCAGTATCAGACCTACCGGCGCCTGGCCCGGACTGAGCTGGGCCTGCCGCCGTCGCCGCAGTTCCGCTCGCTGGTCGGGCCGCTGCTCGGCCGCCCGCTCGACCGTCCAGCCTGACGCTACCGGTCTTCGGAGCGCAGGATGTTCTCCAGCAGTTCGGCCGGGGTCCGGCCATAGCGAGGTATGGGGGTGCCGCCGTCCAGCCGCGGAATTCCTACGAAGCCGGCCGTGATGGCGCGGCAGTCCCAGCGGCCGTCCAGCCGCTGACGCACGTCGTCCAGGGTCATGGCCTCCGGCCCCCCGACATTATCTTCGTCGTCCGAGGTCACTCTGTCAGTGTGCGAGAAATCCCGGGTCTGGCCTAGCCCCGAACCCGGGGATCGGGACCAGCCCTTCGGGACCAAAGGCTGCCGGGCCGGTGACCTTCAGGACTGGTGGTCCCCCGCGCCGCCGGCCCGCAGGTTCTGGGACCGGGCCAGCGACAGGGTGACGGTGGCCCCCACCACCTGGCCGCCGTCGTCGCGGCGGGGCGAGATCAGCATGTCGTACCAGCGGGCCATCTCCGGGCTGTGGCACGGTACCTCGACGGTCAGCGAGCCCGGCAGGTCGCCGGTCAGGGCCTGCCGGACGGCCCCGCGGACCTGGGCGGCGACCGGGTCGTCCGGCACGGCGGCACAGATGTCCAGGTAGGAGACGCCCGGGCCGGTGCGGGCCGGTTCCCCGCCGTTGGCGGCGGCAAAGGCCTGCCAGGCCCGGTTGGTCCAGACGATGATCCCGTCCCGGTCCAGCAGGGCGACCTCCACCTCGGCGCCCCGGCCCGGCGGCTTGGCGGGCGGGGCAGTCCGGTAGTCCATCCGGGCCGGGGGAGCGTCCGCGGGCAGGGTCGCGGCCACGGCCTCGGCCATCGAGCCGTACACCCGGGTCACCCGGTCCAGGCCGGTCATCCGGAGCATCCGCTGGGCGCTGCCGCTCCTTCTGCCACCGCCGGGGCCCGGGCCGGGGCCGGCGATCAGCCGCAGGTCGGTTCCGGTGATCATGGCCCGCTGGTACACCCGGGTCAGAGCTTCGCCGCAGGCGTGACCGCAGTCGATGGTCGCGCTCAGGTCCACGATCAGGACCAGCAGGTCCCGGCTGACCAGGGCCAGGAGTTGCCGGCCGATCGGCTCGGCGTTGGACTGGTCGATCCGGGCGGGCAAGGTGACCAGCGCATGCCGATTCAGCCATCGCACCGCGATGGGCCCTCCGGACCGGGCCGAAGATCGGTCCATGTCGTCGCCCCCCACCCGGGCCAGACTATTGAAAGTGCATGGCGCAATTCCACATCCTGTCAGAGGCTTGAGATCGATTGCAGCAAAAGATAGCGACTGGAAATCAAACTAACCGACTCCGGTTATTTTGTGCAGCGTGTCCATGGTGGACGGATATTAGCCAGAAGAAATGGCGAACAGGTTCCCGCCGCTGGCTGGATGGCCCAGGTCAACTGAGGTCAGGCCGCCGGAAACGGAGAGCTATAGCGGTTCAGCGCGAACCTGAGCCCGGTGGGTCAAGGGCCGCCGACCAGTAGCCAGAGCCGCCGCCATCCAGTAGCCGGACAGAGCGCTGACCAAGCGCTGAGGATGCTTCGGGTGCCGCGCCGACGCGGGAGCCGGGGGGCGCGTCTCCACACGGGCTCTACAAGCCCTTCATCGCGCCTGCAGCCGGCGGCGATGCACTGGCCACAGGCTGAAAGCAGGCCGAAAGGAGACCTCGATGACCGTGATGGACAAGGCCAGGAACACCGCTCAGGAACTCGCGGGCAAGCTCAAGAAGCTGACCGGGCGGGCCGCCGGAGACCGCCGCCTGGAGACCGAAGGCCGGGTCGACGAGACCGGCGGCCACCTCAAGCAGGGGGGTGAGCACGCCAAGGACGCCTTGCGCTCTTGAGCCGGCCGGGCTCGAGCCGGCCGGGCTTGAGCCGGTCACCCGCTGAAACGGGTCGTCAGCGCCGTCAGTGACGGGGCGGCGCTGGCGATCCCTCACGCCCCGCCGGGCCGCCCATCTGCGCGGGGTCAGCTGGCCAAGGGCAGACGACGGGCCGGGCGGGCCGCCAGGTCCTGGGCCTGACCCAGTGCCGCGCGGGCGAACGCCCACAGGCCCGCGTCCCCGGCCGCCGGGGCGCCGGGGGCGCTCGTCAGCGCCGCTGCCGCGACCAGGTCCCGCTCCAGGCCGGCCAGGCGAGCGGGGAGACCGGCCGGGTCCGTGTCCACCGTGGCCATCAGGTCATGGACCGCGTCGGCCAGTCGCAGCGGCCGGTCCAGGGGGAGGCCGGGCCGGTCCGGGGCTATCCGTCGCCACACCGTGCCGATTTCGGTCAAGCTCCCGTGCACCCGGGCCAGCGCCCCGATCAGCGCCTGGGTCAGCGGCTGGGTCTCGTCGGTCACCTCGCCCCCTTCCGGTGCCGTATCTGCGGCTGGCACCATCGTTACTTTAACACCTAAGGTGATTAGGTATTTCCGGGCAAACGTCCCAAATACCTTGTTACCTAAGGTGTTTAAGTCATAGGGTGGTTCGCCTGAGATGTCCGCAAATGACCCGGCGGGAGAAGAGGTGAGCCATGGCCCGGTTCGGTGACCTGGAGGCCTCGATCATGGACGTGGTGTGGGCGGCCGCCGCTCCGGTCCGGGTCCGTGCCGTCTCCGACCGGCTCAACCAGGACCGCCCGCTGGCCTTCAACACCGTGCAGACGGTGATGGAGAACCTGTACCACAAGGGCTGGCTGACCCGGCA
>DASXJM010000286.1:0-4066 GCA_036497405.1 Streptosporangiaceae bacterium
CCAGGTGTTCACGCCGCCGCGGGCGCCGGTCTCCCCCACCGCCGAGCACGGCCGGGGCCTGCAGATCATCGACGCGGTGGCCGACAACGTCCGGCTGACCCGCAACACCAGTGACGGCACCACCGTGCACTTCGAGAAGGAACTGGACTGGGTGGCAGACGCCCCGGGACGCGCGCTCTTCAGCGCCAGCTAGACCCAGCGGTCGCACCAGGGTCGCCGGCCGGGTTCATGGCCGTGGCCGACCTGGCCGGAGCGGTTACCGGGCTTGCACGGCCCCGGCCAGCTGGGTGACGATCCGGGTCAGGATGGGGCGAGGGGTGGCGAAGTTGAGGCGGACGTGGCCGCGGCCGGCCTCACCGAAGGCGGGGCCGTCGTTGACCAGCACCTGGGCCCGGTCCAGGAAGAACTCACCGGGGCGGTCACCCAGGCCCAGCGGGCGGCAGTCCAGCCAGGCCAGGTAGGTGCCTTCGGGTGGCCGGTAGCCGACCGCGGGCAGGTGCTCGGCCAGCAGGTCGGCCAGCAGGACCCGGTTGCCGTCCAGGTAGCCGACCACCTCGGCCAGCCAGTCCTGGCCGTGGGCGAACGCGGCGATGTTGGCCGCCACCCCCAGCGTGCTGGTGCCGCGCTCGTACAGGATCGCCGCCTCGGTCTGGGCCCAGGTCGCCTCGTCGGCCGCGTTGCTCAGGATCAGCTGGGCACACTTCACCCCGGGCAGGTTCCAGCCCTTGGAGGCCGAGGTGGCGGTGATGGCGTGGCCCGCGGCCGGGGCCGACACCGAGGCGTACGGGACGTACTGGTGCCCGCCGTACACCAGCGGCGCGTGGATCTCGTCGGCGAACACCCGGCCGCCGTGGGCGTCCACCACCGCGGCCACGGCGCGCAGCTCGTCCCGGGTGTAGACGCGGCCGGCGGGGTTGCACGGGTTGCACAGGATCAGCAGGTGGCCGCCGGCTCGGAAGGCGGCCGCGATCCCATCCAGGTCAAGGGCCAGCTGGCCGCCGTCGGTGACCATCGGGACCTGGATGATCTTCCGTCCCAGCGCGGGCGGGACGGTGAGGAACGGCATGTAGGCCGGCGTGGGCAGCACCACCGGCGAACCGGGCCGGGAGAACACGTTGACCGCCGCCTCCAGGCCCTTGATCACGTCGGGCAGCGGCTTGATCCGGGTCGGGTCCACGGTCCAGCCCCGCCCGGCCAGCCAGGCCGCCACCGTGGCCGACAGCTCGGTGGCCGCGGCCGGGGGCAAATAGCCGTAGGCGTGGCGGCTCATCGCCGCCCGCAGCGCATCCTCGACAGCCGGGGCGGTGCCGAAGTCCATCTCGGCCACGAAGGCGCCCAGCACCTCCGGGCCCGCGGCGGTCCACTTCAGGCTGGCGCGGCGGCGCAGCTCGGCCAGGCTGATCTGATCCAGGGTTGCGGCCAGCCCGGTCATCGGACCGCGGCGGCCAGCGCCCGGCGGATGGTGCCCTCACTGGCCGGGCGGCCGCGCTCATCGTCCATGGACCCGTACACCGTGCCGTACACCGGCTGGCCGGGCTGCTGCCGCCAGCTCGCGGCCAGCGGGCCGTAGTCCACCGAGCCGTAGCCGATCGAGTCCAGGAACCGGGCCACCGCACCGGTGGCCTGCGCGTTGTCACCGGCGATGGGCAGGTAGGAGCGGCCCGGGTCACTGGCCGGCCGGCCCAGGTTGCGCAGGTGCTTATAGAAGATGTTGTTGAACACCTTGACCACCGAGGCGCCGGGCAGGTGGCGCTGGAGCAGCTCGCTGCTGGTGACCTGCCCGGAGTCCAGGTCGGCGATGTTGCCGTCCCGGGCGGGGTAGTAATTGCAGGCGTCGAGCACGGCCTTGTCCACCACCGGCCGGACCGGGACGTGGCCGAAGGCGGCCAGCGGCGTGGCCACCACGACCAGGTCGCCGTCTTCGGCCGCGTCGTCCACGGGGCAGGCCCGGGCCATGGGGCCGAGCTCGGTGACCAGATCCTGGAGGGTGTCCGGGCCGCGGGAGTTGCTCAGGATCACCGTGTGCCCGGCGGCCACGCTGAGCCGGGCCACCGTGCCGCCGATCTTCCCGCTGCCGATAAATCCCACCGTCGCCATATTTGCGATGATCTCACTGGTGCCGCGGCCCGTCCCCGGCTGGGGGGATCTGCTGGTTGCGGATGTGCTCGTAGACCACGCTGGTGCGGACGTCGGCCACCTCCGGGCGCTGGGTGAGCCGGTCGATGACAAAGGCGTACAGGTCCTGGTTGCCGCCCACCGCCACGTGGATGAGGAAGTCCTCGTGACCGGAGACCACGAACACGCCGAGGGTCTCGGGCAGACCGCTGACCCAGTCCCGGAACCGTTCGATGTTGGTCCGGGACGGGGGCCGGATGCGCACCGCGATCAGGGCCTGCACCGGCCGCCCGAGCTGAGCCAGGTCCACGTCGAGACGGGCGCCGCGGATCACCCCGCGCTGCCGGAGGCTGCGGGTGCGGTCCAGCGCGGTGGTGGGCGACACCCCGACCGCGGCGGCGATGTCGCGGTTGGTCCGCCGTGCGTCCGCCTGCAGTTCCCGCAAGATGGCCGTATCTAGTTCGTCCAAATCCACGATGATCGCATCTCTTTCGTACAAAGTACGGACTGTTTGCTTCAGGTCCGTATACCTACCTAAGGTACAGCCGTATTGACGTACGAAAGGAAGAACAGTAGATGCCTGAGGCCCCCGCCGCGCCCCCGCAACTCGGCTACCAGCCCGACGAGATCATCACCAGCGAGCCGACCCGGGCCGCCCGGTACAAATGGGCCATCGTGGTCGACACCACGGTGCCGGCCGGCCCCATGGCCAACGCGGTGGCCTGCGTGGCCGCGGCGACCGGGGCTCTGGTCAGCGGGCTGATCGCGCCGGGCGGCCCGGACGCCTCCGGGTACCTCCACCCGGGGCTGCCCTGGGCCGGGTGCACGATCCTGGGCGGCACCCCCGAGGAGATCGCGGCGGTCCGGGCCCGGGCCACCGCCGCCGACGGCGTGCTGGTGGCCGACATGCCGGCCTCAGCCCAGACCAACCGGGTGTACGACGACTACCTGGCCGAACTGGCCGGCACCAAGCCGGACGACCTCAGCATCACCGCATTCAGCGTGATCGGCCCGCGCAACCGGGTCGACAAGATGGTGAAGAAGCTGGCCCTGCTGTAAGCGGGGCGGGCCCGGCTCGGAGCCGGGGCCGACTGGGCCGGGGCCGACTGGGCCGGGGTCGGGCAGGTCGGCGGCGGGGATGTCCGCGTCGAGCAGGGCACTGGCGCCGGCGGCGCGGGTGGTGGAGTTCTCACTGCGCTCGCGCAGCCGGGCCAGGGTCTCGGCGTCACCGAGCGGGAGGGCCGCCTCCAGCCGGTCGCTGTCCCGCACCTCGGGCAGGTCCATGACCGCGTCGACCAGGCTGGACCGGCGGCCGGGCGGGATCTGGCCCGCCGCGGCCCGGAGCGAAGCCTGCGCGGTGCCGGTTCCGGGCGGGATCGTGACGTCGGCCGCGGCCACCGTCTCCTCGCCCTCTTTGATCTCGAGGTGGTGGTGTGGACCAGGGTCGGTCATGGCTGGCTCCCGGAAGGGGCGGTGGCGACGGCCAGCGTCCTTGCCGCCTAAGGTCGAGTACTGGCCTGCCCGGGCCCGGGACGGGCAAACGGCCCGTAGCGTCAGAACTCCGGGGACCGGGCGCGGGCCCAATGGCCGTGGCTACTCGGGGTCATTTCTGCTATGCAGCGGCCGGGCGGCCGCGTAAAATCTCACCGAGCGTTAAGGTGTGCTTTCGTATCAGTATTTGCCAAACCGATTTAGCCCGCCCACTACGACAGGTCATTTCTTCACGCCCATGGGATACCGAGCTGAGTCCGCGATGATTTCCGCGATGTCGGCCGCTCCCGGTGACAGAACGGGCGTCCCGTTCCAGGGCCCGTCGCTGTGGCCCCGCGTGCTGCCGTTCGCCGCGGTCGCGGTCCTGGCCGAGGCCAGCCTGGCTCTGCCCCCGGGCCCGCACTCGGGGTCGGCGGTGCTGGCCAGCGTGCTGTTGCTGGTGGCCACGGCGGCGGCGTTC
>DASXJM010000287.1:0-4339 GCA_036497405.1 Streptosporangiaceae bacterium
TCGACGGCGGGCTCGGGGTGCTCGCTGAGCAGCTTGAGCACCGCCTTCTCGGCCTGGCCGTTGGTGGCCACGTCGCCGAACTCCTGCCCCTCGCCCAGCTCGGTCAGCGCGGGCGCGATCGTGATGTCGCGCTCGTAGAGCGAGATGATCCGCGGGTCGATGTAGGACGCGCGGGCCACGGCCGGGGTGTTGCCCAGGTAGGCGGCGACCTCCTGCACGACCCGGGCCACCGCCCGCTTGCGGGCCGACTCCGACGACGCCACCGCGGGCTCGGACACGGCCAGCCCGACCGCGGCCAGCACGGTGGCGTGCCAGGTACGGAAGTCCTTGGCCGAGTAGTCCCCGTCGGCCACCTCCCGCAGGTAGTCGTTGATGTCGGACGAGCTGACGTCGCGCCAGCGCTGGCCGCTGCGGTAGGCCAGCAGCTCGTCCTCGGGGCGGCCCCGGCGCCGCTTGAGCCTGGTCACCACCGAGCAGACCTCGGGGTCGGCCACGTACTGCTCGCGGTGTTTGGCGCTCTTGCCGGTGTAGTCGAACACCAGCTGCCCCCGGTGGCAGGTCACATGCTCCTTGCGCAGGGTGGCCAGCCCGAACGTGCCGTTCTCGGCCGCGTACTCCTCCCCGCCGACGCGGAAGAAGCCCAGGTCGATCAGGCGGACGGCGGTGGCCAGGACCCGCTCGCGGGACAGCTTGTCCCCGGCCAGGTGGCGCTCCACCACGGTCCGGACCTTGGGCAGGGCCCGGCCGAAGTCCAGCACCCGGTCGTGCTTGGCCTTGTCCCGCTCGGCCCGCCACAGGTCGTGGTAGCGGTACTGACGCCGGCCCGCCGCGTCCGTGCCCACGGCCTGGATGTGCCCGTCGGCCTGCGGGGCGATCCACACGTCTTCCCAGGCCGGCGGGATGACCAGGGCCCGGACCCGGTTCAGGATCTCCGGGTCGGTCAGCCGCGTGCCGTCGGCGGCGTAATAGCAGAAGCCCTTGCCGCAGCGGCGGCGCCGGATGCCGTCCGCGGTCAGGTCGCTGCGGATCAGCCCCTCGACCACCTCGGCCCCGGCCGTCACGCCGCACCCCCGGTCCCGGTCGCGGCCGTCACCGGCCCGCCCGGCCCGGCCGGGGTCAGGATGTGGTGGTCGAGGACCGCGCTGGTCAGCAGTTCCTTGTAGCCGACCTCGTCGAAGAACACCGTGATCCGGTCACCCTCGTCGGCCAGCACCACGCCGCGGCCCCACTCGGAGTGTTCGACCCGCAGGCCGGCTCCGTAGGCGCCGTGGCCGCCCGCCGGGGTCGACCGGCCCGCGTCGCAGTTGTCGCAGCGCAGGCAGGGGTCATCCGCGCCCTGGCCGAAGTAACGCAGGAGGAACCGGCGCCGGCAGTCGGTCATGTCGGCGTAGCGGCGCATCATCTCGACCCGGGACCGTTCCACCGCCCGGTACTGGCCGGCGATCTCCAGGGCCCGGGCCGCGGCCTCGGCCGGGCCGGGGCCGTCCGGGACCGGCTCGATCTCCCCGTTCATCCGCACCGCCCCGGCTGCCTCGAGCAGGTTGACCAGGCCGGTGAGCCGACGTTCGGACAGGCCCGACCGTTCGGCCAGGTCGTGCAGCGTGATGGGGGTCTGGGTGACCGCCGCCACCTCGGCCAGCAGGGTCTCGTCGGGCAGGCCCCCGGTGAAGAACTGGTGCAGGCCGAGGTCTTCCGGCCGGTAGAACAAGATGGCCTGGGCGGCCTGGCCGTCGCGCCCGGCCCGGCCGACCTCCTGGTAGTACTCGTCCAGCGACCCGGGCACCGAGGCGTGCAGCACGAAGCGCACGTCGGGCCGGTCGATGCCCATGCCGAACGCGCTGGTGGCCACGATCGACGCGCCCGCGGCGAAGATCTCCTGGGTCTCGTCCCGCTCGGCCCGGCTCAGGCCGGCGTGGTAGGGCTTCAGGTCCAGCTGCCGGGCGTACTGCTCGGTCTCGGCGCGGGTGGCGGCGTAGACGATGCCGGTGCCGTCCTCTTTCCCGGCCGTCTCCCGCACCGCGGCTTCCTTGTCGCCGGCCTCGTGGAACATCCGGACCGCCAGGTGGATCTCGGGCCGGTCGAACCCCCGGACGACCTGGACCGGATCCCGCAGGCCGAGCCGGCCGACGATCTCCTCCCGGACCGGCGGCGCGGCCGTGGCGGTCAGCGCGGCCACCACCGGGCGCGGCTCCAGCACGTCGATCACGTCGATGATCCGCAGGTAGTCGGGCCGGAAATCGTGGCCCCAGGCGCTCACGCAGTGCGCCTCATCCACCGCCAGCAGCCGCGGCGGGGCCTCGGCCAGGATCGCGCGGACGTCCTCGCGGGCCAGTTGCTCCGGGGCCAGGAACACGAACGCCACTGCCTTGGCTCGCAGCAGGTCGTAGGCGGCCGCGCGCTGGTGTTCGGAGGTGCCACCGTTGACGGTGGCCGCGGTCAGCCCGTGCGCGGTCAGGTGCTCGCTCTGGTCCCGTTGCAGGGACAGCAGCGGCGAGACCACCACCGCCGGGCCGTCCAGGGCCAGGGCGGCCAGCTGGTACACGGCCGACTTGCCCGCGCCGCTCGGCATGACGGCCAGGCAGTCAAGCCCGGCCGCCAGCGCCGCCACCGCGTCCTGCTGGCCGGGCCGGAGCTCGGGGTAACCAAAGACTCGGGCCGCGACCTTCGATATATCAAAGATGCTGGACGTGGCCGGACTCCTCACGCTAAAGGGACGTGCAGCTTCCCCGCGGCCACCAGTCCTAACCGGTGGCCCGGCTACCTGATCAGATTGTCCAAGTAGTGCGTGACCGGCGCGAGCCCCGTGTCCCGCCAGGCCAGAAAGACCAGGGCCGCGGTCAGCAGCGGGGTGACGATCCAGTGCTCGGCGAACTTGCCGGTGGTGAACTGCAGGCCGTCCGGCAGCAGATGGAACTCCTCCCGGCTGACCGGGTACACGATCGGGCAGCCGCCGTGGGTGAGCATGTCCCCGGCGATGTGGGCGACCGCACCGAGCGCGATGCACAGCGGGGTCAGGGCCAGGCCGACGTTGAAGTTGATCATCGCCGCGGCCGCGCCCACCCCCAGCGCGTCGCCGTGGTGTCCGCCCACGTGCAGCGCGGCCAGCGCGGCCGACAGCAGCAGGGACAGGAACACCCCCAGCGCGATCTTGCCCGCCAGCGTGTGGTCGAAGTGCACCGCGACCCAGGCCCCGGCCGTGAACACCAGGACTCCGAGGACGCTGTGGGTGCCCTTGCGGTGGCCGCCACTCAGGTGGTGCACGATCCAGGCGAACGCCTCGGTGAGGAAACCGTAGGAGCGGGCGATGGTGGAACCCGGCTCGTCGATGTCGGGCAGCGTGCCCGCGCCGGCCGTCAGCACCAGGCCGGCCAGCAGTCCCGGCCCGGTGACGTGCAGCAACGGCGCCACCGCGACGAAGGCGACCGCCCCGGTCAGCGCGTGGTCGTGACCCAGCATGACCAAGGACCCCCCGGGCGGCAGTGGAATGCGAGCGACTGTCATTGTGAACAAAGCGGCCCCCTGGGTCACGGTGACACGCCCGGCATCCGCGGTTCGGCTGAGAGTGGGAGGAAATGATCATGGCTTCAGATCCGGCGGCGACGTGGAAAGCGCCGCCCAGTAGCGAGCAGACCAAGGGCGACCTGGACGCGGCCGAGCGGAACGAGCTGCCGGACTCGGCCTACGCCTTTCCGAAGCAGCGCAAGGAGCCGCTCAACTCGGCCAGCCACGTGCGCAACGCCATCGCCCGCTTCGACCAGGTCAAGGACGTCAGCGACGACGACCGGGCCCAGGCCTTCGCCAACATCAAGGCGGCCGCCTCGCACTTCAACGTGGACCTGACCGAGCAGTCATGGCACGACCTGATGCACTGAGCCCGGCCCGGGAGGGGGCGGGCGGGCCGGCCGGGGAGACAGCCCGGATCGAATGGGTGGCGGACAGCTGCCGCCTGCTCCAGGCTATCGCCGCCGAGTTCACCGGGACCCGGCCCTTCGACGGCCTGACCATCGGCACCGGCATCCACCTGGAACCCAAGACGGTGGCCCTGCTGCTGACCCTGGCCGCGGGCGGGGCCGACGTGGTGTCGACCGGCAACCTGTCCAGCACCCAGCCGGAAGCCGTGGCCTACCTGCGCGACCACGGCGTCGACGTGATCGGGAAGCGGACCACCGACCCGGCCCGGCACGACCAGTACCTGCGGGCGGTGCTGGACCGCCGCCCGGACCTGCTGCTGGACAACGGTGGTGACCTGTTCGCCCGCTACCTGGAGGCGCCCTACTCCGGGCTGCTCGGCGGCACCGAGGAGACCACCTCGGGGCGAATGCGGCTGCGGCCGCTGGCC
>DASXJM010000288.1:0-5825 GCA_036497405.1 Streptosporangiaceae bacterium
AGGTTGGCCACCATCAGGTTGATGTTGTCCTTGAGCTCGGCCACCTCGCCGCGGGCGTCGACCGCGATGGACTGGGTCAGGTCGCCCTCGGCCACCGCGCTGGCCACCCCGGCGATGGCTCGCACCTGGGTGGTCAGGTTGCTGGCCAGGCCGTTCACGCTCTCGGTCAGCCGCTTCCAGGTGCCGGACACGCCCTCGACCTCGGCCTGGCCGCCCAGCCGGCCTTCGGTGCCGACCTCGCGGGCCACCCGGGTCACCTCGTCGGCGAAAGCGGACAGCTGGCCGACCATGGTGTTGAACGTCTGCTTGAGCTGGAGGATCTCGCCGCGCGCGTCCACGTCGATCTTCTTGCTCAGGTCACCCTGGGCCACCGCGGTGGTGACCTGGGCGACGTTCCGGACCTGGGCGGTCAGGTTGTTGGCCATCGAGTTCACGTTCTCGGTGAGGTCTTTCCAGATCCCCGAGACCCCGCGCACGTGGGCCTGGCCGCCCAGCCGGCCTTCGGTGCCGACCTCGCGGGCCACCCGGGTGACCTCGTCGGCGAAGGCGGACAGCTGGCCGACCATGGTGTTGAAGGTCTGCTTGAGCTGCAGGATCTCGCCGCGAGCGTCCACGTCGATCTTCTTGCTCAGGTCACCCTGGGCCACCGCGGTGGTGACCTGGGAGATGTTCCGGACCTGGTTGGTCAGGTTGGTGGCCATGCCGTTCACGTTCTCGGTGAGGTCCTTCCAGATCCCCGAGACGCCGCGGACGTGGGCCTGGCCGCCCAGCCGGCCTTCGGTGCCGACCTCGCGGGCCACCCGGGTGACCTCATCGGCGAAGGCGGACAGCTGGCCGACCATGGTGTTGAACGTCTGCTTGAGCTGCAGGACCTCGCCCTGCGCGTCGACCGAGATCTTCTGGCTCAGGTCACCCTCGGCGACCGCGGTGGCCACTTGGGAGATGTTCCGGACCTGGAGGGTCAGGTTGGAGGCCATCCCGTTCACCGAGTTGGTCAGGTCCTCCCACACGCCGGAGACGCCGCGGACATGGGCCTGGCCGCCCAGCCGGCCTTCGGTGCCGACCTCGCGGGCCACCTGGGTGACCTCGTCGGCGAATTCCGACAGCTGGTCGACCATGGTGTTGAAGGTCTGCTTGAGCTGCAGCATCTCGCCCTGGGCGTCGACCGTGACCTTGCGGGTCAGGTCGCCGCGGGCCACCGCCGTGGTGACCATGGCGATGTCCCGGACCTGCTCGGCCTTGACCGTGACCTCTGAGGTCAGCGAGGACAGCTGACTGGCCACCTCGTCCAGCAGCGACCCGATGTCGGCCAGCATGACGCTGTCGCCGCCGCGGGTGCCTTCGCTGTAGCGTCGGCCCCGGGCGCGGAAGTCGCCGTTGGCGAGCGCGGCCAGGGCGTCACGGATGGGTTCGAGGTCGGTGTCGGTGTATTTCGCCTCTGCGGGTGTGGTGGGCGCGGGGTGAGGCATCGTGCTCCCTCCAAGGCAGTTGCACCGCCGTCCGTGCTGGCGTGCGCTCAGGCCGTACTTCTATCCTCGCCAAGCAGGCCTATCGTTCTCTAGTAAGTTCTTTAGGATGTGTCGATAGAAAGTATTAACCTCACGAGTCTGTCACGATGGGGACAAGGCCTCAGCACTTAGCGACTAATCGTTTGCAGTTGAACTGTGCTAGTGCGACTGGGCCGAAGGCTCGGCCAGCACGGCTAGGCAAGGACCGAGAGGACACGTGAGGGAGCGCAGCCACCTCGTCGCCTCCGCGGCGTATCAGCCCGACCCGGCGGCCGCGGCGTCAGCCCGGCGTTTCGTGCGGCAGACCCTCCAGTCCTGGGACATCGCGTCACGGTCAACCGAGGCCGACCGGCTGGTCGACGACGCCGTCCTGCTCACCAGTGAGCTGGTCACCAACGCGGTCGTGCACGCGGGGACCGATCTCGATGTTACCTGCCGGATCGCGGCCGGCGACTTGGAAATCGCGGTCCGGGACCGGCATCCGTCCCGCACCTTGCCCGACATTCCCGAGGCCGCCAGCCTGTCGGCCGAGCGGGGCCGGGGCCTGCTGCTGCCGTCCGCGCTCGCCTCATCCTGGGGTGTCACCTACGCCCGCACGGCCAAGGCGGTCTGGTTCCGGATGAGCCTGGCCTCGGCCGAAGCCGACGACGACGAGGCCGCGCCGCCCGCGGGCACCTCGGTGGCCGGCACCGCCAGCGCGCCCGCCGAACTGGCCCCGGCCGGCGCGGGCGTGGGCGCGGGCGGGGCGGCCGAACGGCTCACGGGCCGGGACGGGGCCGCGGCCGGGTTCGTGACCGCCCAGGTGGCGTTCACCGGCACCGACCCGAACTCCGACGAACTGGCCAGCTCGCCCCGGCGCGGGGGCGGGGCCGGGGCCGCGCTGGCCCCGCTGGCCAGCCATCCGCCGGCCCGGATCGACGACGAGGACGACCCGGCCGCCGCCCTGCGGCCCGACCTGGGCACCTTGAGCTACGACGAGCTGCTCCGGCACACCGTGGAGACCGCCCGCGACGTGGTCACCGCCGACGCGGCCTACGCCCTGGTCGCCGACGAGGACGGCGAGCTGCGGGTGCGGGCCGCGGCCGGGGTCGGCGTCTCCGAGTCGCTGTTCGCCCCGTCGGTGCCCGCGGTGTTCGCCGACGGCGCCGCAGCCAAGTCCCTGGTCACCGTGCCGTTCCTGGTCGACGGCCGGGTCACCGGCGTCCTCGGGGCCGCCGCCACCTCGCCCGACCGGTTCGACGGCAGCGACGCGGCCCGGCTCCAGCGGGTCGCCGACCGGGTGGCCATGTCGCTGGAACGGGCCCGCCTCAGCGAGCTGGAGCGCAAGCGGCGCGGCCGGATCGGCTTCCTGGCCGAGGCCAGCGAGCTGCTGGCCAGCACGCTGGACCAGGAGAAGACGATCTCGCTGATCGCCCAGCTGGTGGTGCCGCGGCTGGCCGCCTGGTGCGCGGTGCTGCTGGCCGACGAGGCCGGTGAGCTGCAGCCCGAGCCGGTGTACGTGTGGCACGCCGACGAGTCGCTGATCGATCCGCTGGCCGGCCTGCTGACCGCGGTCGGGCCGCCCGAGGCCGACGAGGCCGGCCGGAGCTGGTCGCTGGCCATGGACATCGGCCCGGACCTGGTCGACGAGGCGGTGGTGCTGGCCTCCGACGCGGCCTGGTGCTTCCCGCTGGCCGCCCGCGGGCGCAGCCTGGGCGTGGTCGTCATCGGCCGCCCGCGCGGCGACCGGCCGCCCCGCGAGGCCCTGGAACTGGCCGAGGACCTGGCCCGGCGGGCCGCCCTGGCCCTGGACAACGCCCGGCTCTACGAGCAGCAGCAGCTGACCAGCCAGGCCCTGCAGCGCAGCCTGCTGCCGCCGGAGCTGCCGCAGATCCCCCGCATCGACCTGTCCGTGGCCCACCAGGTCGCGGGCGAGGGCAACGAGGTCGGCGGCGACTTCTACGACGTGTACCCGGCCGGGCCGAACCGGTGGCGGTTCGCCATCGGCGATGTCTGCGGCACCGGGCCGGAAGCGGCCGCGGTGACCGGGCTGGCCCGGCACGCCCTGCGGATCCTGGCCCGGGAGGGCCATGACGTGGCCGACGTGGTCGGCCGGCTGAACGAGCTCATCCTGGAGGAGAGCGCCCGCGGCCGCTTCCTCACCCTGCTGCACGGCGAGCTGACCATGCTGGGCGCGGACGGCTCGGCCGACTCCGAAGGCGCGCTGTTCGACGGCGGCGGCGAGGAGGGCCCGCGGCCTACGGTGCGGCTGCGCCTGGTCTCGGCCGGGCACCCCCTGCCGCTGCTGCTGCGGGCGTCCGACCCGGACGGGACCCCGCAGCCCGCGGCCGAGCCACAGCCGCTGCTGGGCGTGATGAGCGACCTCACCTACTCGGCCCAGACCGCCACCCTGTTCCCGGGCGACGTGCTGCTGTCGGTCACCGACGGCATCACCGAGCGCAAGGACGCCCGGGGCCGCCTGCTCGACGACGACGAGGGCCTGGCCGCGCTGCTGGCCCACTGCCGTGGCCTCAACGCCGGCGCGGTGGCCGCCCGCATCGTCCGCGCCGCCGAGGACTTCGGGGCCGCCCCGCGCACCGACGACATGGCCCTGCTGGTCCTGCGCGCCGTCTGACCGGCCGGGGCGTGGCCTGCGCGCCGTCTAATTCGGCCGGGGCGTGGCCGGGGCGTGGTCGGCCGGGCCTGGTCGCTAGCGTGGGGACATGAGAGCTGTGGGAGTCATCGAGTGGGGCGGCCCGGACGCGCTGCAGGTGGTGGAGCTGCCCGTCCCCGAGGCCGGCCCGGGCCAGGTGCGCATCCGGGTCCACGCCGCCGCGGTCAACCCGACCGACACCATGCTGCGGGACGGCTCCCGGGCCGAGCGGCTGCGGGACGTCCCGGCCCCGCACGTGCCGGGCATGGACGCGGCCGGCGTGCTGGACCAGGTCGGCCCCGGCGTCGAGACCGACCTGCGGGTCGGTGACCCGGTCATGGCCATCGTGGTCCCGCACGGCGCCCACGGGGCCTACGCCGAGCAGATCGTGGTCCCGGCCGAGTCCGTGGTCCGCGCCCCGGCCGGGGTCAGCCACGCCGAAGCGGCCAGCCTGCCCATGAACGCGCTCACCGTCCGGGCCGCCCTCGACGTGCTGGACCTGCGGCCGGGCCAGACCCTGGCCGTCTCCGGCGCGGCCGGCGCGGTCGGCGGTTACGCGGTCCAGCTGGGCAAGGCCGACGGCCTGCGGGTCGTCGCCGACGCCAGCCCGGCCGACGAGAAGCTGGTCACCGCCCTGGGCGCCGACGTGGTGGTGCCGCGCGGCGACGACTTCGGCGCCCAGGTCCGCGCGGTCGTGCCCGACGGCGCCGACGGCCTCATCGACGCCGCCCTGCTCGACGAAGCCGTGCTCTCCGCCGTCCGTGACGGGGGCCGGGTCGCCACCGTGCGCGGCTACGAGGGGCCGGCCGAGGCCGAGCGGGGCATCACGTTCCACCCGGTGTTCGTCCGGTTCTACGCCCAGGAGCAGGCCAAACTCGATCGGCTTCGGCAGCAGGCCGAGTCCGGCCAGGTCACCCTGCGGGTGGCCCGGACCTTCCCGGCCGACCAGGCCGCCGAGGCCCACCGCATCCTGGAGGCCGGCGGCACCCGCGGCCGCCTCATCCTCGAGTTCTGACCCGGCCTCCGGCCGCCCGGCGGGCAGGACGCCGGCTAAAAATCACCAGCCCCAGTAACCACATGAGGCCCGGCCGCGTAGGAGTCTGAACCGCATGGAATGCGCTTTTGATGCGGTAAGAACCGTTGCGAATGCGCGATCGATGCGGTTCGGGTGCCGTCCGGCCAGCGCCCTGCACGGGTGGGATAGTGCCGGATATGACGGTGTTCGAGGATCTGGCCGCGGAGCAGGACCGGCTGGGGACATCCTGACCGCCCTCAGCGACGCTCAGTGGGAGACTCCGTCGCTGGCCGACGGACGGACGGTCCGGACGTGGTGGTCCACCTGGCCCAGACCGAGGAGATGGCCCTGGCCCACCCGAAGCCGGGTCGACGATCACCGGGCCGGCCGGAGCGTTCTGCCGGGTCGCGGCCCAGCGGCTGGCCCCGGCCGGCTCCGGGCTGCAGGTAACCGGCCCCGACGGAGCCCAAGCCCTGGGGCGGCTGCGCTCCTGTGCGCTCTGAGTTACCCCGGATGCGAGACCCCGGAGACCAGATACAACCGGATTGGCCCGGATAACAGGAAGATCGCACCTGCTTGAACCGGCTTGACACCCCTTGCGTGTGATCGATAGCAATGGTCGCGCCAGCGGTTCGGACTGTCAGTCAGGCAATCAGCGAACCGATCAGCG
>DASXJM010000289.1:0-7793 GCA_036497405.1 Streptosporangiaceae bacterium
TCGGCCCGCCCGGCCGGCACCCAGTAGATGGCATCGTCGGTCCACAGTGACTCCCACCCGTCGTAGTCACTCTCATCGGCCAGCCGCGCCTCCAAATAGAGGAAGTCCTCCACTTCCACCCGCGTCAGCTCCGCCCCACCAGCCTCACTAGCCCCACCAGCCCTAATAGCCCCACGAGCCCCAGCGGTCTCATCAGCCTCAGCAGCCTCACGAGCCCCGCCTGTCACATCAGCCTCGGCCGTCACTGGGCCTCCATCAGGGCCCGGTAGTGCGCCCAGAACCCGCGCATCCCAACCTCATCGGTGGCCGTCCCCACCGGGCGCCCGTCCTCGTCCACCGACTCCCGGCCCACCCCGCGGCTGATGTCCAGCCACTCCGGTGCCCGCGCCGCCACCCCGGCCTGATTCCGCTCGTACATCTCGGTGTCGTCGGCCAGCAGCATGCCCGCGGGCCCCACCGAGCCGATCGACTGCGAGATCATCCGCTGGTTCAGCTCCCGCCCGCCCGCGAGCTGCACCGCGGTCACGTACTGCACGCACTCATCTGGCGCCACCGGCTGGATGTTGAACACCTGGATCTCGGCCACGAACAGGTTCGGGAAGATCATCACGTGCGGTCCGCCCTCGACCATGATCCGCTCGGCGTCGGCCCCGTAGGCCTCTCGCATCGCGGCCACGTACTGCGGGACCCGCTGCTCGGTGGTGCCGAACCACCGCATCGGCTGCCCCACCCGGCGAAACTCCGGTCGCAGGTCGTTCTCGCTGTGCCCGCCGCCCAGATCCCGGGTCACCGCGGCCGACTTGTCGCTGTACAGGGCGCCGATCGGGCTGCCGGTGACGCTGAAGATCGAGCTGTGCACGAACTGCGGGTGGTAGCCGTCGGTCTCGTTCTCGGCCAGCAGCTTCCAGTTGGCCCGGGTCCGGTGCTTGAGCCAGCCCGCGGTTAGCTCGACCCGGCCTTCTGGTGACAGCCGGGCCAGCCGGTCCAGTTCCCCGGCCGCCGCCCCCAGGTGCTCCGCCAGCGAGGGCCCGTCGGCGGCGAAGCTCCCGAACACGAACCCCTGGTGGGAGTCGACCCGCGGCACCCGCCCCAGCGCCAGCCGCTTCTCCAGCTGGCCCTTGCCGCCGTAGCCCCGGTTGAACGGGTAACCCAGCAGCTCACCGGTGTTCCGGTAGGTCCAGCCGTGGTACGGGCAGCGGAACGAGCCGGAGTTGCCCCGCTCGTCCTCGCAGACCTGGTTGCCCCGGTGCGCGCACCGGTTGAGCAGCAGGTGCACCTGCCCGTCCCGGTCCCGGGTCATGATCACGTCCTGCGGGCCCAGCTTTTTGCGCACGTAGTCGTTGGGCTGGGCCACTTCGCTTTCGTGGCCCACGAACACCCAGGTCGTGTACCAGATCCGGGCCAGCTCCTCGGCGAAGATCTCCGGCGAGGTGTACAGCGACCCGTGCACCTGGGCCGGCCGGATCAGGGCCCCGTAGTCCCGCCGCTCCAGGAGTTCGGTCACTGCGGGGCCCCGCGCAGCCCGGGGCCGGACAGGCGCTGCTCGGCCAGCGGCACCAGCCGGTACTTCTGCACCTTGCCGGTCGGCGTCGTGGGCAGCTCGTCCTGCTCCAGGAAGATGACCTGCTTGGGCACCTTGAACCGGGCCAGATTGGCCTTGCACAGCGCGATCACGTCGTCCTCGGTGATGGTGGCGCCCGCTCGCCGGACCACCACCGCGCAGCCGATCTCGCCCCAGCGCTCGTCGGTCAGCCCGATCGCGAACACCTGGGCGACGTCGTCGTGCGCGCTGAGCATCTCCTCGATCTCGCGCGGCATGACCAGTTCGCCGCCGCTCTTGTACAGCTCCTTGCTGCGTCCGGTCACCCGCAGGTAGCCGTCCGGCCCGACCAGCCCCAGGTCCCCGGAGCGCAGCAGGCCCTCGGCGGACAGCACCGCCGCCGTCTCCGCGGGCTTGCGCCAGTACCCGGTCATCGTGGTCGGCCCGAACGAAGCCAGCTCGCCTTCGGTCCCCTCGGCCAGCGGTGCCCCGGTCAGCGGGTCCACCGTGAGGTAGTGGCACAGGTCGCCGCCGTAGTCGGCCAGGCCGGCCGACCCGGCCAGCTTGACCCGCCCCACCGTGCTCGACGACAATTCCAGCCGGTCCTCCGGCAGCGTGAGAGTCATGGCGCCCCCGCACTCGGTCATGCCGTAGCCGGTGACGATCTCGCTGATGTTCAGGTCGTCGCGGAACTTCTCCCAGATCCACACCGGGGCCGGCGCGGACCCGCACAAGATCGCGTTCAGGGTGGACAGGTCGAAGCTCTTCAGCTCCGGGTGCTCGATGATGGCCACGGCCATGGTCGGGACACAGAGGATGTCGGTCGCCCGGTGCTGCTGCACGCCCAACAAATAAGAGACCGGGCTGAACGTGGTCTGCGGGATGATCGCCCCGCCCACGAACATCACCGACAGCAGGCCTTCGACGTACCCGAACATGTGGTAGCAGGGCAGCGAGAACAGCACCCGCCGCCCGTCCTCGTAGGCCCGGGTCAGCGCCGACGCGTACCCGGTCCGCTGGACCGCGTCGTGGGTGACCATCACCCCCTTGGGTGACCCGGTGGTGCCAGAGGTGTAGAGGATGTCCCCGACGTCCTCCGGGAAGATCTCGTCGGCCACCGCCGCCCCGCCGTGCTCATCACCGTGGGCGGCCAGGGCGGCCACGTCGTCCACCCCGTCCCGGGTCCGCCCGTCGGTGCTGAGCAGCACCACCCGGCGCAGGTCGGGCAGGGGGGCCAACTCCAGGTCGCCGCCCTTGTCCCACCCGGGCACGATCTCGTCCAGCATGCCCAGGTAGTCCAGGCCCATGAACCCGGTCATGGTGATCAGCACGTTGCACTGCGACTGGGCCAGCACGTAGCCCAGCTCGTCCCGCCGGTACAGGTAGTTGAACGGGATGGCCACCGCCCCGGCCCGCGAGATCGCGAACTTCAGCGGCACGAACTCCAGGTAATTGGCCATGACCATGCCCACCCGGTCCCCGGGCTGCACGCCCAGCGCGGCCAGCCCGTCGGCCAGCCGGCACGACCAGTCCGCGGTCTCGGAGTAGCTGATCGTCCGCTCGTCGGTGATGACGAACGGCCGGTCCCCGTACTCGGCGGCACAGTCGTCCAGCCGCTCGTGCAGCGTCCGCGGCACCCACTCCGCGAACCGCTCACGCAGCCGGGCCCGGCGCGTCTCAATCCCCAGGGCCACGGGCGCCTCCCCTTAATAACGATTAAAAAGCACCCTAAGTCATGCCGCGCCGGTTCATCAAGAGCCCTCTACTTCCCCTCAAAGCCGGGGGGCCGGCGCTCCCGGAACGCGGCCACTCCCTCGGCAAAGTCGGCCGACGTGAACATCTCGACCATGGTGTCGGTCTCCAGGTCGAGCACCTGCTCGCGGCTCATCGGCCACCGCCCGATCGCCCGCTTGATCGCGGCCAGGGCCAGCGGCGGCCCCGCCGCCAGCTTCCGCGCGTCGCCCACGGCCGCCGCCACCGCGTTCCCGGGCTCGGTGACCACGTCGATCAGCCCCATGGCCAGCGCTTCCGGAGCCTTGGCCTGCTGAGAGAACATCAGGAACTGCTTGGCCCGGGCTGGTCCCAGCCGGCCGGGCAACGTGGCCAGCACCCCCATGTCGCCGGCCAGCCCGATGCGGGAAAACGCCGCGCCGAATCGCGCGTCGGCCGCGGCCACAATCCGGTCGCAGGCCAGCGCGAGCGACAGCCCGGCCCCGAACGCTGGTCCTTCCACCGCCGCCAGCACGGGCTTGGTCCCCGCCCAGAGCGTCCGGGGGACCTGCTGGGTCAGCTCGGCCCGGCTTCGCGCGTCCTCCCGCGACAGCTGCTCCATGATGGAGATGTCCCCGCCCGCGCAGAACGCCCCGCCCGCCCCGGTCAGGACCAGCACCCGCACCTGGTCGTCGGTCATCGCCGCTTCGATGGCCTTGATCAGCTCGGTCCGCAGGGCCAGATCCAGGGCGTTGCGCTTTTCCGGCCGGTTCAGCGTGATGATCCGGACGCGATCTTCGTCGGTGGTCAGAACGACCGGTTCGCTGCTCATGTCACTATCTTCCGCCGAACACCGGATCCCGCCGCTCGATCACCGCCGCCAGCCCCTCCCGGGCGTCGGCCGACCCCGACAGCTCCGACACCGTGCGCGCCTCCTCGGGCAGGCGTTCGGCCAGGGTGGCGCCCACTCCGGCCCACACCAGCCGCTTGGTCGCGGCCAGGGCCCGCGGCGCGCACCGGGCCAGTTCCGTGGCCAGCTCGTCCACCCGCGCCGGCAGCTCGTCGTCCGGTACCACCTCGGTGACCACGCCCAGGTCGCGGGCTTCGGCCGCGGTCAGCGTCGGGTTGGTCAGCAGGATCCGCAGGGCCTGCCGCAACCCCACCAGCTGGGTCAGAGTCACCGTGGTCCCCGCGTCCGGCGCCATCCCCACCCGGACCGCGCCCGAGAAGAACTTCGCCGACCGCGCCGCCACCACCAGGTCCGCCGCGCACACCAGCCCGAACCCACCGCCCCCGGCCGCGAACCCCTGCACCTGCGCGATCACCGGCGCCCCCAGCTGGACCAGGGCCGCCGTGGCCAGCTGCAGCCAGCTGGTCGCCTCCCGCAGATAGTCCGGCAGCTCCGCCCCCTTGCTGGCGAACGTCCGCACGTCACCCCCGGCGCAGAAGTTCTTGCCCACCCCGCTGAGCACCACCACCCGCACCCGCGGGTCCCCGTGACACCGCATGATCGCCTCGTGCAGGGCGCGCAGCAGCTCCACATTCATCCCATTGGCCGCCTCGGGCCGATTGAGCCGGACCCGCGCTACACCGGCTTTCTCCAGCTCCAGCAGCACCGGCCCCTCGCCGATCAGCACCTCACCCACGCCAGCTCCCACGGCTCAGCACCTCACCCATGCCAGCTCTCACCGTCCAGCACCCCACCCATGCCAGCTCCTACCGTCCAGCACCCCACCCATGCCAGCTCCCGCCGCCCAGTCTCTCCAAATTTTCGAATCCGCGCTAAATTATGCTCCCATGGACCTTGGCCTGGCTAACGCCCGCGTGCTGGTCACCGGGGGCGGATCGAACATCGGCCGCGGCATCGTGCACGGTTTCGCCGCCGAGGGTGCCCGCCTGGTCATCGCCGACGTCGACGCCGAACAGGCGGCCAAGGTCCAGGCCGAGGCCCTCGAACGCGGTGCCGCCGAGGCCGAGCTGGCCATCGGTGACCTGACCGCCGACGGCGCGGGGGAGCGTGCGGTCGCCCCGTTGCTCGACCGCTGGGGCGGCATCGACGTCCTGGTCAACAACGCCGGCTGGAGCGTCCCCGGCTTCATCGCCGAAGACACCGACCGGGCCAAGTGGCAGCGCACGGTGGAGGTCAACTTCTACACCGCCGTGGCCTGCACCCAGGCCGCGATCCCGCCCATGCGCGCGGCCGGGGCCGGCGCCATCGTGTTCATCGCCAGCGACGCCGCCTTCGGCCAGATCCGCCAGGGCATCTACGGCGCCACCAAGGCCGCCCTGATCGCCCTGGCCCGCACCACCGCCCGCGAACACGGCCGCCACGGCATCCGCGCCAACGTCGTCTGCCCCGGACTCGTCCTCCCCGACAGCCCCGACGCCGTCGGCTCGGCCAGCCTGTGGGCCGTCGGCCAGGACGCCGTCTTCAACGACAAGCAGATCGATTACCTGAAGAAAGACACCCCCCTGCGCCGCCTCACCACCGCCGAGGACATCGCCCACACCGTCACCTGGATCTCCTCCGCCCGCGCCGCCCGCCAGATCACCGGCCAGGTCCTCTCGGTCAGCGGCGGCTACACCATGCCCTGACCCGAAGCCCGGTCGCCGACCCTGATCGTGAGAGCGGCGCTCGGGCCGAGCACGGGCAGGGCCCGGGCCCCCGGGGGCAGCGGAATACGGCCCACGTAGGCGTCACCCTCCCGGCTTATCGCCAGGGGATCTCGCTGTCCTTGGGGCAAGCCGTCGGTGATCGGGTCGAACTGATCGTTGGCGCCGTGCACCGCCGAGTTCCACGCCGCCCAGGCCGCCAGCCCGGCCCCGCCCGGGCGGGGACCGACGTCGACGATGAGCGAGTCGGCCCAGTCGGGGACCTGCTCGAGGTGGTTGGCGAACCGGAAGGTTCCGTTCTGCTGGTCGAGCTTGAACACCCGCAGGGTCAGCGTGTACCGCATCCGTCCATCGTGCGGTGACTCCGCGCCCGGTTCCTCGAGGAACGTGCTGACCAGCGGCACCGGATGGTCGGCGCCGTCGCCAGGCCGCTGGATCTCATCGTTGAGCTGGATGGGACACCAATGTTCCGCCAGTTGTTCGGTCAGGACGATCGGCAGCCCTCGGATCGTCAGCCGCAGGTCGGCCTGCCACACCGGCCAGGGCTGATCGTCCGGGCCGGGAGACTGCGGGAGACCGTCCAGGTCGACCCGCACGCCCCAACGGCCGAACAGGAACCGGCGCAGGTTCTGATACCCCTCCTCCGAATTGACCTCGCCGTAGGGCCCCGAGTGGGATCGGTAGACGAAAGCGCGATGGGCCCCGCGCACGTAGGCGTGCTCGATCATCACCAGGCCGTCGCTCTTGGGCCCGACGGCCACCCGAGAGACCCCGTAGTCCTTGGGGTCGGTCCCGATCAGGCAGAACACGTCGTCGGCGGGAAAGACGCCGCCCGGTAGTTCTTGCGGGTCCCACTTCGTGCCGTCCGGCGGCAGATCACCGAACGTCGCCCCCGGAGTGAGGTAGCCGTACATCTTCGGCGGGGCGAAGATGTCGGCTCCGGCCGGGCCGAAGGCCTGTTCCACCCAGTCCAGCGCGCCGAGCTGAAAGGCGATTCCGCCGTGGGGGGTCCCGTAGGTGAAGAATTTGGCCACCAGCTCCCGGGGCGGTTCCCGGTCCTGCCCCTTGCTGTCCGGCTGATAACAGATCTTCTGCATCATGCAGCGGGCCACCAGGCCGCCCATGGAGTGGGCGACCAGATTTACCTTGGGCGCCCCGGTCTTGGCCCGGATGAGGACGATCAGGTCATACAGTCCGGCCGCGGCCGACTCAATGTCGAACCCATCGGCGGTGACCCCCTGATGGAGATGCCGGAACAGTTTTTCGACCACATTCTGGTGCGGTGGCGGCACGAAGGTCGTCGCCGCCTGGTCGTAGAAACGGTAGACCCAGAGCGATCCCTTGGGAATCGTTCCTTGGCCGGCGTCGAGCAGATACTGGCGCTGGTCGCCGTGCACCAGTAGCTGATAGCTCTCATCAGTCATCAGGCGCAGCAAGGGTCCCTCGAATTGGTAAAACATCGGGTCGCCATCTCCGCCGACCCGCACATGAGTGGCCCCGGCATTGAACCCGTAAAAGGGATCCTCCACCGCGGTATCAATTCCGGCCGTCGGCCCCGCGTACCCGCGCACATAAACAATCGGCAGCTTATCCATGCGGCCCTCCCCGCTGCTTTCCGCGACAGTAGCAGCCGGTCTGAGCAGTCACGAGGGCCTGATGCCGAACCGATCACGGCAATCGAACAGCATTATGACGGGAAACGTTGTCGTTTTTCGGCAGCGACGCCAGACGCGACCATAGGTCCGATAATTAGACCTCGCTCGGGACGGGCCGCTTCACCGGTGCCTGCCCCTGAACCGCCTGCCGAGCCTCCGGGCGGCACGCCAGTTTCGCTCCAAATTCCGTCAGCAAGTCATGTTGTGCCATTTCCCGAACGAGTTGCTTGTGTACTTTTCTGTCTGACATTTACATGTGCACTTTTCAGGGGACT
>DASXJM010000290.1:0-4926 GCA_036497405.1 Streptosporangiaceae bacterium
TCGCGGTCGGCCAGGAACTCCCGGCGCAACTCGGCCGGGGGCAGGTGGAGGTCCTGGAACTGCGCGCTCAGCCACATGGACATCACCGCCGCCATGCTGCTGCGTAGCTCATTGATGCGCGTCAGCAGCGCGATCGTGTCCCCGCGCAGGCTGCCGGTGTCGGGCGTCTCGCCGGGGCTGATCTCGCCCCGGCGGCGGAGTGTGGCCCGGAGCAGTTCCTCCCGGTTGCGCCAGCGGCGGTAGAGCACCGGCTTGCTCGAGTGGGCCCGGTCGGCCACGGCCCCGAACGTGAACCCACCCCACCCGTCGGTCTCCAGCACGCCCCAGGCCGCGTCGAGGATCGCCTCTTCCAGCGCCTGCCCACGCCGCCGGGTCGCCTTCTCTCCGCCCGGCCGAGGGGCCGCGCCACCCGGCCGCACCGGCTGATCATCGTGCTCGCGCATACCGACCTTCGGCTAAATAAGAAACTCCTTGCGTATCTTATCAGCCCAACCTAGGCTCATAAGAAACCACTGAGTTTCTTATTGAGGACAAGCGATGAGTGAGACCAAGGCCCACCCGGAACCAGCCGCGACGGCCGGGGCTCCAGCCGCCAGCGCGCTGACGCCGGAGATCAGGCGGACGCTGACCGCGCTGATCATCGGCGGCGTCGCCGCCGTGCTCGACACCACGATCGTCTCGATCGCGCTGCACACCCTGGTCGGGGCGTTGCATTCGACGGTCAGCCAAATCCAGTGGGTGAGCACCGGCTACCTGCTGGCCCTGGGGGTGGTGATCCCGGTGGTCGGCTGGGCCCAGGCCCGGTTCGGCGGCAAGCGGCTCTGGCTGGCCGCGCTGACCGTCTTCGTGACCGGTTCGGTGCTGTGCTCGCTGGCCTGGAACGCCGACAGCCTGATCGCCTTCCGGGTCGTGCAGGGCGCGGGCGCCGGGGCGATCTTCCCGCTGATGATGAACCTGGCCATGCGGGCGGCCCGCACGGTGGGCGGCCCGCTGGGCCGGGTGACGGCCTCGGTCAGCCTGCCGATCGCGCTCGGCCCCATCCTCGGCCCGGTCCTGGGCGGTGTCATCCTCAACTGGCTCAGCTGGAACTGGCTGTTCCTGATCAACGTGCCGATCTGCGCGGTCGGCCTCTACCTGGCCGGGCGCTGGCTGCCGTCCGACACCCCGGCTCCGGCCGCGGCCCGGCCCCGGTTCGACCTGGTCGGCCTGCTGCTGGTGGCGCCGGGGATCGTCGGCGTCCTGCTCGGCCTGTCCAACGTCAGCACCGACGGCGGCTTCGGCCACCTCGACGTCCTGCTGCCGCTGGTCATCGGGCTGGCCCTGGTGGCCGCGTTCGCGGCCTGGGCGATCCGGCGTACCGCGGTGGGCCGGGCCGCGGGCCAGGCGGCGGGCGCGGCCCTGGTCAACGTGCGGCTGCTCCGGGTCCGCTCGGTCGGCGTGTCCTCGGCCGCGCTGTTCCTGACCGGCGCCTGCCTGTACGGCGCGATGTTCCTGCTCCCGCTGTACTACCAGGAACTGCGCGGTTACGACGTGCTGGACGCGGCGCTGCTGCTGATCCCGCAGGGCGTCGGCTCGCTGCTGACCCGGACGGTGGCCGGGCGCCTGACCGACCGGATCGGGGCCCGCGCCGTCGGGGTGGCGGGCTTCGCGCTGACCGCCTTGGCCACCGTGCCGTTCGCGCTGGCCGGACCGGGCACCAGCATCTGGTGGCTGGGCGCGGTGCAGCTGGTCCGGGGCCTCGGCCTCGGGATCGTGCTGATCCCGGTCATGACCGTCGCCTTCGCCGACATCGACCCGGCCGACATGCCCGACGCCTCCATGATCACCCGGATCAGCCAGCAGGTCGGCGGCTCGTTCGGCGTCGCCATCGGGGCCGTGGTGCTCGAGTCGGCCGCGAGCGGTGGCCACCCGCTGGCCCACGGCTTCGGCCAGGCGTTCTGGTGGACGATCGGGTTCACCGTGGTCGCCGCGGTGGCCGCAGCCTTCCTGCCCGGGCGCCGTCCCCCGGCCTGAGGCTAAAAATCGGGCCTGGTCGGGAACGTGTTGATTTGTCAGTCTGGAGATCGACACGGCTCGTTCACCCAACGGCGGTCTGGAACGCTCACACTTACCTGTCGTTGCGAACTTGTCTTAACAAGTTGCCCCAACGTCATGAGGGTGGGAACAGATGACCGACTCGGATGAGCAGCACACACCGGGCTGGAGCCGGCGGCGCTTCCTTCAGGCCACCGGGCTCGGCGCCGGCGCGGCCGCGGCGGCCGGCCTCAGCGCCGGCCCGGCGGCGGCCGCGGCGGACGGCCGTTCGGCGGCGGCCCAGGCGCTGCCCGAGGGCTTCAGCGGGACCCTGTCCGACGTGAAGCACGTGGTGATCCTGATGCAGGAGAACCGGTCCTTCGATCACTACTTCGGGACGCTGCGCGGTGTCCGCGGCTACGGCGACAAGCAGATCCTCCGCTACCCGGACGGGACCAACGTCTTCCAGCAGCCCGACCCGGCCCGCACCGACCTGGGCCACCTGCTCCCCTACAAGCTCACCGACCAGATCGACGGCGACCTCGATCACAGCTGGGACGGCGACCACGAGGCCCGGAACGGCGGCCTGTGGAACAACTGGGTGGCGGCCAAGACCGAAGAGACCATGGGTTACTTCACCCGGGACGAGATCCCGTTCCAGTACGCGCTGGCCGACGCCTTCACCGTCTGCGACGGTTACCACCAGGCGATCATGGGGCCGACCAGCCCCAACCGGATGTACTTCTGGACCGGCACGTCGTCCGGCTTCATCAGCAACCCCGACGACTACACGGTCGACTTCGGCCCGGACGCCGGGACGGCCGAGGTCACGACCTACCCCGACCTGCTCCAGAAGGCCGGGGTCAGCTGGCAGGTCTACACCAACCACCAGGTCGGCGACAGCGGTGACTTCCCCGACTACTTCCTGGGCGACTACGGCGACAACCCGCTGTGGTTCTACCAGCAGTTCAACACCACCAACAGCCGCAACGGCGGCACCGGCCAGCTGGCGTCCCGCGGCGCGGTCACGCCCTGGCAGACCAACGCGGGCGCCCCGCCCCTGAGCAAGACCCACGCCGCCTACGTGCTGTCCTCGTTCATCAAGGACGTCAAGAACAACCAGCTGCCCAAGGTGTCCTGGATCGTCGCGCCCGCGGGCTACTGCGAGCACCCTTCCTTCACCCCCGACTACGGCGCGCACTACACGAACACCGTGATCCAGACGCTGCTCTCCAACCCGGAGCTGTGGAAGAACACCGCCCTGTTCGTCACCTACGACGAGCACGACGGGTTCTTCGACCACCAGCTGCCGCCCACCCCAGAGGCCAGCGTCACCGACGAGCAGATCGGCGGCCTGCCCATCGGTCCCGGCACCCGGGTCCCGATGCTGGTCTGCTCGCCGTGGACCCGGGGCGGCTACGTCGACTCCAACGTCTACGACCACACCTCGATGCTGCAGTTCCTGGCCCGCTGGACCGGGGTCAAGCCGGCCAACGTGACCCCGTGGCGGGCCTCGGTCACCGGCGACCTGACCACCGCCTTCGACTTCCGGCACCCGGACTTCTCGATCCCGAAGCTCCCCACCCTGGACCAGACCTGGGCCCTGACCCAGCTGACCGGCGGGTCCACCACCCCGCCGGCCGAGGGCGCCCAGAAGATGCCGACCCAGGAGCCCGGCACCCGGCCGCACCGCCCGACCAACTACCAGCTGCACGCCGACGTGACCGTGAACCGCAAGACCAGCAAGGTCACCGCGGCCCTGGCCAACACGGGCCGGGTCGGCGCCTCGTTCGCCGTCTACCCGGACGCGCTACTGACCCCGGCGGCCACGCCGATCACCGTGCTGCCCCACCAGGCCGGCTCCTACGTCTGGGACGCCACGCTGACCGCCGGCAAGTACGCGTTCTCGGTCTACGGCCCGGACGGGTTCCTGACCAGCTTCGCCGGCACGGTGGTGCCCGCCGGGCCGCACGCGGGCCCGATCCCGGTCGTCGCCGCCACCCTGAAGTCCCGGTCGGTCAAGCTGACCCTGGCCAACGACGGCAGCAAGAGCGTGGTCTACTCCGTGACCAGGAACGACTACGTGGGCAGCAACCAGAAGGTCACCGTGCCACCCGGCGGTCAGAAGACCGTCAACTGGCCGGCCAACCAGGACGGCTACTACGACGTGGTGATCACGGCCAGCAGCGGCGACGGCTTCCGCCGCCGTTATGCGGGCCGCATCGCCTGATCAACGGCACAATGTGGCGCCTGAGGTCTTCTGCCCCAGGCGCCACATTTGTCACAGGCACTCGCCGCTCGTCTCCGGGGGACTCCCATGCGCACTGCGCCCTTCGCCCTTGTTCCGCTCGCCGTCATCGCCGCCGCCCTGGCCGGTTGCGGCGGAGGCTCCGGCACCAGCTCCGGCTCAGGTTCCAGTTCCGGCGGCTCGACCGCGTCCGGACCAGCCAGCCCGGCCTCGGCCGCGGCCGCGGCCCCAGCCTCGTCGGCTCCGGCCGCCGACGCGGCCTCGATCACCCCCGAACGCCTGTGTGCCCTGGTCCCGGTCAAGGAGGCGGCCGCCGCCGCCCGGACCTCGCCCGCGATCACCGAGCAGGAGTCCGGCTCCTTCGTTCACCACGAGCCCGAGTGCGGCTACGCCTCGGCCGACCAGAAGCTGATCATCAACGTGACGATCTTCAACCCGGCCCAGACCAAGGTCGACCTGACCCACGGGGTGATGTCCGACGCCGCCCTGACCCCGGTCTCGGGCCTCGGCAAATCCGCGGCGGACGGGGGCCCGGAAGTGGACGTGCTGTTCGGTGACCGGGCCCTGGTGGTCGAGTCGTTCGGCAGCACCGCCGCCTCCCTGGATCAGCTGCAGGCCCTGGCCAAGGTCGAGCTCAGCCGCCTCTCCTGACCCTGGGCTTGTGA
>DASXJM010000291.1:0-4487 GCA_036497405.1 Streptosporangiaceae bacterium
GGGCGCGGGGGAGGCGGACGGTGAAGGTGCTGCCCGCCTCCGGCCGGCTGGTGACGGTCAGTTGGCCGCCCATGGCTTCGGCCAGGCCGCGGGCCAGGGGGAGGCCGAGGCCGGCGCCCTGCTCGTGGCCGTGTTCGGCGCTCAGGCGGTCGAACGCCACGAACAGGCGTCCCAGCTGGCCGGCGGGGATGCCGGGGCCGGTGTCGGTGACGTCGATGGTGACGACGCGGCCGGCCGGGGTCGCGCTGACCTCGACCGTGCCGTCGGGGCGGTTGTAGCGGACGGCGTTGGTGACCAGGTTGATCAGCACCTGGCGGAGGCGGCGTTCGTCGGCGCGGACCGTGCCCGCGGCCGGGCCGGGGCGGAGGGTGACGCCACGTTCGGCGGCCAGGGGGCTGACCAGGTCCAGCGCGTCCTGGATGACGGTGGCCGCGTCCAGGTCGGTGAGCTGCAGCGGGAGCGCACCCGCCTCGACCTTGGCGATGTCGAGCACGTCGTCGACCAGGGCCGCGATGTGGGCGGTGGCGTCCTGGATGTGGCCCAGGGCCGCCGTCCGCCGTTCCTGGCTCAGCGGCAGCGTGCCCATCAGCTCGGCGAAGCCGGAGATGGCCTGGAGCGGTGTGCGCAGCTCGTGGCTGAGTGCGGTCAGGAACGCCGACTTGGCCTGGCTGGCCGATTCGGCCGCGCCCCGGGCCACCTCGGCCTCGCGGCGGGCCCCGAACAGCCGCTCGTGGTCGATGGCGATCGAGGCCAGGTGGGTGAACTGGCGGACCAGTTCCCGTTCGCGCGGGCCGGGCCGGTGGGCGTGGTCGTGGTAGACCGCGAACGTGCCCATGCAGCCGCCCCGGCCGTTGATCGGGCTGGACCAGCAGGCCCGCAGGCCGTGCGGCATCGCCGTGCCCCGGTAGCGCTCCCAGCGGGGATCGGCCGCGATGTCCTCGGCGATGACCGGGGCGCCCAGGTAGGCCGCGGTCCCGCACGACCCGGCGTCCGGCCCGATGGTCAGGCCGTCGATGGCCTCGGCGTAGCTGGCGGGCAGGGTCGGGGCCGCCCCGTGGTGGAGGGTGGCGGTGTCCGCGTCCAGCAGCAGGATCGAGCAGCGGGCCCCGTCGATCAGCTCTTCCAGGGCGACCACCACCGAGGTCAGCACGGTCACCAGCGGGGCCCCGGAGGCCAGCTGGCCCAGCACGGCGGTCTGCTTGTGCAGCAGCCGCAGGCTGTCGCCATGGCTCAGCTCACTCGGGCTGAGCTCGGTCTGGCTCAGGCTGGTGTCGCCCAGCACGTCAGGTCTCCATCCGGTAGCCGACCCCGCGGACCGTGCGCAGCCAGCGCGGCTGGGCCGGATCGTCCTCCAGCTTGGCCCGCAGCCGGTGGACGTGCTCGGTCACGGTGGCCTCACTCTGCCAGGCGGCCTCGCTGTCCCACACCGAGCGCAGCAGCTGGGCCCGGGTGAACACCTGGCGGGGGTGCCGGGCCAGGAAGGCCAGCAGGTCGTACTCGCGGGCGGTCAGCTCGACCGGCCGGCCGCGGGCGAACACCTCCCGGGCCGCCGCGTCGATCCGCAGGTCGCTGGGGCCGTCACCGCCGCGAGCGGGGCCGCCGCCAGGCGGGGTGGCCCGGCGCAGCACCGACCGGACCCGGGCCGCCAGCTCACCGGGGGAGAACGGTTTGACCAGGTAGTCGTCGGCGCCGTAGTCCAGCCCCACGATGCGGTCGGTCTCGCCGTCGCGGCCGGACACGATGATCACCGGCAGCGGCGGGACCCCGTTCGGCTCCTCGGCCCGGCGGACCCGCCGCAGCACGTCCAGGCCACCCAGGCCCGGTAGCGACAGGTCGAGGATGACCAGGTCGGGGCGGTCGCGGCCGATCCGGTCCAGGGCCTCGGCCCCGTCGCCGGTGCACCGCACCGCGTAGCCCTCGGCCTCCAGCTGCCAGGACAGCAGCGTGCGGATCCTGGTGTCGTCATCGACGACCAGGATGTGCCGGGCTGTGCTGTCCGTCATGAATTGGTCCCATGCTTCGGCGCCGCTGCCACCCTGATCGTCTCTCCCCGGGCTGGCCAGCGGCAATAGTCCGGCCTGGCCGACATGTGGCGCGGGAATAGAGTGAGCCCATGGCGGGCATCGTCGGGCTGGGCGGCGGCATCGGCGCGTCCCGGCTGTGGCCGGCCCTGGCCCGGGCGGCCGCGCCGGCCCGGCTGACCCTGGTCGTCAACACGGCCAGCGACCTGCGCCTGCACGGCCTCCGGATCAGCCCGGACCTCGACACCATCCTGGACGCCCTGTCCGGTCGTCCGGACGCCGGGCCGGGTCCGGGACGCAGGCACGAGACCTTCGAAAATATGAAGGCGCTGGCCGAACTGGGCGGCCCGACCTGGTTCGGGCGCAGCGACCAGGACCTGGCCACCGATCTGTTCCGGACCGGGCTGCTGGCCGACGGGCTCACGCTGACCGAGGCCACCGCCCGGCTGGCCACCGCGCGCGGCGTCCGCACGCCCGTCCTGCCCATGTCCGACCAGGAGGTCACCACCCGGATCAGCACCACCGACGGCCGGCTCCTGACCTACCCGGAGTACCTGGTCCGCGAGCAGGCCGCCCCCGGCGTCCGCGGCCTGCGCTTCGACGGCATCGGCACCGCCCAGCCGGCCCCGGGCGTGCTGGCCGCCCTCGAATCGGCCGACCTGATCGTGCTCGGACCCAGTGACCCGGTGGCCAGCCTGCTGCCCATCCTCGGCCTGCCCGGGGTGACCAGGGCCCTGGAACAGCGGCGCGAGCGGGTGGTGGCCGTCTCCCCGGTGGTGGCCAGCACCCCGGGCGCCAACGAGGACGAACGCCGCCGCGGCCAGGCCCGGGCCGCCCTGCTGGCCGCGATCAACCTGCCCGACACCGCGTCCGGGGTGGCCCGCCTGTACCGCGACGTCTGCGCCCGGTTCGTCTACGACCGGGCCGACCAGGGCGAGGACACCGGCATCAAGGCCCAGGGTCCGCAGCCGGTCCCGGCCGACCTGCGGCCGGGCCAGGGCGCCCCGTCCGGCTCGCTGCTTTCGGCCCTGCTCGGAGGCCAGGTCATCCGGCCCTGACGTGACCGTCAGCCGCCGGCCAGGAGTTGCTGCCCCATCCACGTGACCGTGTGCGCGACCCGGCGTCCCTCGCGCCGTGTGGTGATGAGGCCCGCGTTGCGCAGGATGGTGGCGTGCTCGGACGCCGAAGCCAGCGATATCCCGGCCGCCCGGGCCAGCTCGGTGGTGGTGCGGGCCGAGGCGGCGGCGGACAGCACCCCGGCCCGGTTGCCGCCGAGCAGGGCCACCACCGAACTGGGTCCTGCCTGGGGGCCGTGGCCGTGGCCGTTGCTGACCGCCGTGGCCAGCGGCAGCGGGGTGGCGGCCGGGTAGACGATGACCAGTGAGCCGTCCGGGTGCCGGGTGAACAGCGGGCGTCCCCGCCAGAACACCGACGGCATCAGGGTCACACCCAGCCCGCGCAGGTCGATCCGGAGCCGGCTCTCGACCGGGATGTGCAGGGCTGAGCCGTCCCACTGGGTACCGGGGTGGATGGCGGTCAGCACCGCGCCGACCCCGGCGCTGGCCCACTGGCGCCCCTTCAGCTCGAGTTCGGCCTGGTAGCAGGCCCGGATCTGCGGCCAGTGGGTAGCCAGCAGGACCTCGTGGCCGGATACCAGGGCGTCCCGCAGTTCCCGCCAGGCCTCAGGGGCGTGCTCTTCCAGTGCCCGCACCCACGAACTGGCCCGGGGCCGGCCGACGAACACCGTGTGCAGCTCGTCCCGGGCCGCCGCGGCCGGGGTGGACAGCACGGTGTCCAGGCCGTCCTCGAAGTTCAGGGTGACCGGATCCAGGAACAGCGGCCCGGCCAGCGTCTCCGGGACCAGCTCGAACAGGGGCGCGGTCGCGGCCGGCAGGACCCGCGCGGTCCGGCGCCGCCACGGCCCGAACAGCGGGTCCCGGCGCTGCAGCGTGGCCACGGCCGCGGTCAGTTCGAGCATGGGCGCCGGGGACGGCGCGAACCGGGTCCGGGCCACGTCACCGGCGGTGAACGACAGGTGCAGCATCCGACCCCCTGACGCTTCGCCCCATGCTCAGGCCCTGGGCTTCGGCCCTGCTCCTTCAGCCCTGGTCCTTCGGCTCCAGCCGAAAGCATCGACCTGACGAGGGCCTCCTGGTGAGGATAACGCCGTGTTTGTTCCACTCCCGTGCCCCCGTGGAGGTTCTGATGCGCCGGTTTTCTCTCCGAGCCCTGGCCGCGAGCGGTGTGTGCGCCGCCGCCCTGATCGCGGTCCCGCTGGCCACCGGCCCGGCCGCCTCGGCCGCCACTGCGGCCACGACCGCGAAGCTGCCGCCCTGGCAGACCTACCGGACGGGGTCGTTCGGTTACGCGGCCGGCCAGGTGTGCTCGTTCGGGCTGTCGGGGGTCCCGGTCAAGGACGGGGAGCAGTACCGGACCCTGCAGTACTACCCGGACGGCACCGCCGAG
>DASXJM010000292.1:0-10105 GCA_036497405.1 Streptosporangiaceae bacterium
CGGATGAGCGTGGACTCAGCCACCGACGGCGGCCGGTCCCTGATCGCCGAGAACACCAACGACGCCTACGGCACCATGCGCACGTTCTGGCGGTTCACCCTGCGCGACGGCAAGATCAGCCGCTTCGAGACCGGCCAGGCCTAGCGAAGGACCTGGGTCCCGATCACCGACAGCAGCCGCAGCTTCTCGGCCGCCTCGCTGCCGGGCGGCGCGGTGTAGGCCACGATGCGCAGGTCGCTGCCGTCCACGGTGAGCACGTCGCAGTCCACCGTGACCAGGCCCACGTCCGGGTGGTCGAACGTCTTGTGCGACTCGCGATGCGAACCGACCACCCGGGAGTCCCACAGCTGGGCGAACCGGGGGCTGACCGCCCGCAGGTCGGCCACCAGCTGCCGCAGGCCCGGGTCATCCGGGTACCGGGCGGTGGCCGAGCGCAGGTCGGCGACGGTCGACCGCTCGAACCGAGCCGTCTCCTCCGGGGTCCGGACCACCCCGGCGTGCTGGCCGGTGAAGTACCGCCACAGGATGTTCCGGTCCCGCCCGGTCCGGGCGGAGGGATCGCCGGTCAGCGCGGCCCACAGCGGGTTCCAGGCGATCAGGTTCCAGCCCGCGTCGTTGACGCCGACCGGCACTGCGGTCAGCTGGTCCAGCAGCCGCTGCACGCTCGGGGGGAGCTGGCCGCTGATCTGCCCGGACCGCGGCGGCGCCTGCCCGGCCAGCCGGAACAGGTGGTCCTGCTCCTCCCGCGACAGCCGCAGGGCCCGGCCCAGGGCCCCCAGCACCTGCGGGGACGGCGCGGTGGCCCGGCCCTGCTCCAGACGGGTGATGTAGTCGGCTGACATCCCGGCCAGCAGCGCCAGTTCCTCGCGCCGCAGCCCGGGCGCGCGCCGCCCCCGGCCCGCGGGCATCCCGGCGTCGGCCGGCGTGACCCGGTCCCGCCAGCCGCGCAGCGCCGCCCCCAGCTCCCCGTGATCGGTCATCTTCCCAGTATGCGCGGGTCCGCCGCCCCGGGCCTGGTACCACCAGTCCCAGGCAGACGCCCTCGGCCCGCGCGACGCTCCGATGGGCCGCCGCCTCCGCGCGGCTGGCAGGCTGGAGTGGTGACCAGTTTCATCACCGACACCGACATCGCCGCGCTGGACCGGGCGGCCGCGCGCACCTGGCGCGGGACCGAGGAGGAGCCGCTCGGCGGCTGGCTGCTCCGGGCCGCCGAGGGCTTCACCGGCCGGGCCAACAGCGTCCTGACCACGGGAGACCCCGGGCTGCCGCTGCCCGAGGCGATGGCCCGGGTCCGCCGCTGGTACGCCGATCGCGGCCTGACCCCGATGGCGTCGGTCAGCTACCCGGCGGGCCGGCCGGACCGCAACCCGGTCGACCGGTTCCTGGCCGGCCAGGGCTGGCGGCTGCGCGACGAAGCCGAGGTGATCGTGATGACCAGGCCCGCCGCCGGGCTGGCCGCGACCCCGGCGGCCCCGATTCCGGCGGTCCCCATCCCGGCGGCCCCGATCCCGGAGTCGCTGCCGGTTCGCTTCGACGACCAGCCCAGCGACGACTGGCTGGCCCTCTACCACTTCCGCGGCCAGCCCGACCTGCCGCTGGTGGCCCGCACCATCATGACCTCGGCGCCCTGGCAGGCGTTCGCGTCGGCCCGGGACGGCGACCGGACCGTGGCCATCGGCCGGGTGGCCGGCGCGGGGGAGTGGGCCGGGCTGACCGCGATCGAGGTCGACCCGGACTATCGCCGCCGCGGTCTGGCCCTGGCCCTGACCACCGCGCTGGTCGCGCAGGCCGCCCAGCGCGGCGCGGACCGCGTCTACCTCCAGGTCGAGGTCCAGAACCAAGCCGCGATCGCGCTCTACCAGCGGCTGGGCTTCACCGTGCATCACGGCTACCACTACCGGGTCGCCCCGGCCGGCTCCTAGCCCGGATCAGCGGACCGTGTAAACGCCCGTGCTCTCGGCGTGGTAGCCCTTGGCCCCGACGGCCCGCGCCAGCGGACTGCGAAAGTCCTCCCCGGCCGCGACCGCGTCCAGCACGTGCCGGAAGTCATAACGCGGCGCCCAGCCCAGTTCGGCCCGGGCCCTGGCGTTCACGTAGACCCGGCCGATCCTGGGGAACATTTGCCAGCCGAGTCGCTGGTAGACCTCCGGGTAGTCCGGGAACCGCGGCCGCACCACGTCCGGCGCGGCCGTGCGCAACCCGGCCAGGTCGTCCCGGGTGAACGGGGTGGTGGCGCTGATGATGTACCGGCCGAACCCGATGCCCGGGGCCCGCTCCATGGCCAGCAGGTGCGCGTCGGCCACGTCCTGCAGGTCCACCCGGCGGTACAGGTACTCGTTGGCCTTGACGTTCGCGTCCGGGTAGGCGGTGCGGACCTCGTCGACGTCGTCGCCCTCGGGGAAGAACCGGGCCGTCCGCAGCACCACCACCGGCAGCCCCCGGTCGCGCTGGATGATCTCGCACAGGTTTTCGGCCGCGGTCTTGGTCACCCCGTAGATGTTGCGCGGCACCGGGGCCACGTCCTCGGTGATCCAGGCTGCGGGCTGCCCGGCGGCCGGGGTCAGGGCCCGGCCGAACGCGCTGGTGCTGCTGGTGAACACGAAGCTGCCGACCCCGGCCGCGGCCGCCTCCTCGGCCAGCGTGAGCGTGCCGGTCACGTTGGTGTCGACGAAGTCCTGCTGGCCGTGCGAGGCCACGTGCGGCTTGTGCAAGGTGGCGGTGTGCAGCACCGCCGACGCGCCCGCCAGGCAGGACCGGACCAGGGTCCGATCGGTGATCGAGCCGATGACGTCGGTGCCGGGCGAGTCCAGTAGATCCAGGCCGGTCACCTGGTAGCCGCGGTCCCGCAGCACCCTGGTCAGCGCGTCCCCCAGGTGCCCGGCACTGCCGGTCACCAGCACCTTCTGGAGTGTCATACCGGCCACCCTAGGGTCGGGCCGGGCCGGAGGGCATGCCGTTTTCTGGTCGTCGACTCGCCGTGCGGTGCCGTTCCCATACTGGTTGATGCGGACTTTTAGGGTAGAAAGGGCCCGCCGCCGAAATCTGGGAGCCTCATGCTGCGACCGCCCGCCGACACGCCGCCCGACATGCCGCCCGACAAGAAGACCACCGAGCCGGGCAGCGAGTACGCGGCCCTTTCCCGCCAGATCCGGCAGGCAGGCCTGCTGAAGCGCCGCCGGACCTGGTACGCCTGGCGAATCGGCGGCACGGCCGCGGCCCTGGTCGCGGGCTGGGTGCTGTTCGGCCTGACCGGTGACTCCTGGTGGCAGATCGCGGTCGCGGTCCTGCTGGCCGTGGTGTTCGCCCAGCTCGGTTTCCTCGGCCACGACGCCGGGCACCGGCAGATCTTCGCCACACGCCAGTCGAACTACGTGCTCGGGGTGGCCTGCGGCAACCTGGCCATCGGGCTCAGCTACGGCTGGTGGGTGGCCAAGCACAACCGGCACCACGCCCGCCCGAACACCGAGGGCGAAGATCCCGACATCATGATCAGCGTGGTCGCCTTCTCCGGCGCCCGGGCCCGGGCCGCGGCCGGGCTACGGCGAATCATCTTCCGTTACCAGGCGTACCTGCTGGTCCCGATGCTGCTGTTCGAGGGCGTGGCGCTGCACGGATCCAGCATCCGGGCCCTGAGCCGCCGGCGATCGGTCCGGGCCGTGCGCAGCCGGGCCGCCGAGACCGCCCTGCTCGCCCTGCACTTCGCCGCCTACCTGACCGCGGTGTTCCTGCTGCTGTCGCCGGTCAAGGCGGTGGTGTTCATTCTCGTACAGCAGGGCCTGTTCGGCTTCTACCTGGGCTGCTCGTTCGCGCCCAACCACAAGGGCATGCCGGTGTTCACCGCCGCCGACAAGGTCGGCTTCCTGCGCCAGCAGGTGCTCACCTCCCGCAACGTGCGCGGCGGCTGGCTCACCGACAACGCCCTCGGCGGGCTGAACTACCAGATCGAGCACCACCTGTTCCCGTCCATGCCCCGGCCGAACCTGCGCAAAGCCAAGCCGCTGATCGAGGCGTTCTGCGCCGAGCACGGCCTGCCCTACGCCGAGTCCAGCCTGCTCGGCTCCTACGCCCAGGCCCTGCGCTACCTCAACCAGGTCGGCCGCCAGACCAAACTGCCCCGGGTTACCAGCGATCCAGCAACGGCGGCAGCTCCGTCAGGGCCGTGATCACGGCGTCGGGTTCGGCGGTGGCGTAGCCGGGGACGTCACTGTTGGGGATCCACACCGCCCGCATGCCCGCCGACTTGGCCCCGTGGATGTCGTCGTAGGGACGGTCACCCACGAACACGCAGGCGGCGGGGTCGTCCACGCCGATCGCGGTCATGACCGCCCGGAACGCGTCCGGGTGCGGCTTGGTCCACGGGATCTCGCTGCTGTAGACGGCGCCGTCGATCAGATCCAGCACCTCGTCCCGGCCGAACACCCGCTCGTGTGCGCTGCGCGGCCACATGGTGTTGGACAGCACGCCGATCTTGAGGCCGCGGCTCCGCAGCTCGCGCAGGACCGCCGGGGCGTCCGGGTCGGTCAGGGTGTGCGGGTCCCAGTGCCGGTAGTAGTCGGCCAGCAGCGCCTCGGTCGGGGTCACCCCGGCCCGCTCCATGACCTGGGCCAGGGTGGCGCTGGTGGCGTCGGTGTCGGCGGCCGTCCACAGGTCGTGCTCGGCGGCGCAGATGGCCGCGGCCACGTCGGCGGCCCGGCCCGGGGGGAAGTGCGGCTCGCACACGGTTTGCCATAGCGCCTGGTGATCGATGGTGTGCCAGGGGGTCAGCGTGCCGCCCCAGTCGAAGATGACCGCCCGCAGCGGCGGGTAGGCCGTCATGGCGAATGCACCAGCCGGGCCAGTGCGGCGCCGGGGTCGGCGGCGGGGTCGTCACTGGCCCAGCCGATGTAGCCGTCCGGCCGGACCAGCACCGTGGTCCGGGCCTGCTGGGCCAGGGCCACCGTCTCCACGTGAGCCGCCAGCGGTCCGTCACCCATGCCCGCCGGCCCCGGCCCGACCAGCAGAAACCGCCCGCTGCGGAGCGCCTCGTACAGCCGGCGCCCATCCGCCAGCCGAAGGTCGGCGACCCGGCGCCCGGTCAGCGGATGGGCGCCCCGGGGCGCGGGGTAGGAGATGCCGATGCCGGACAGGGTCGCGCCCATCCGGGCCGTCACCGGCGCCACCTTGGTCACGGCGCGGACCGCGGCGTTGCGGCCCGCCCGCAGCGCGGCCGGCCCGGGCATCAGGCCCATCTTCAGCAGCGCGCTGCTGGTCCGCAGCACCTGCTGGCCGACCGGATGACGTTCGGCCTGGTAGGTGTCGAGCAGGCGGTCCCCGGCCCAGCCGCCGGCCACCGCGGCCAGCTTCCAGCCCAGGTTGGCCGCGTCCTGCAGGCCGGTGTTCATGCCCTGCCCGCCGGCGGGCGAGTGCACGTGGGCCGCGTCCCCGGCCAGGAACACCCGGCCCACCCGGTAGTGCGGAACCTGGCGTTCGTCGCTGTGGAACCGGGACACCCAGCGCGGCTCGCCCATGCCGAAGTCGGTGCCGAACACCTGACCCAGCACCTCCCGGATCTCCCCGGCGCCGACCGGGGCGTCGTCCGGCTGCTGGTTGTGGCGGTTCCAGGCGATGACGCGGTACCAGCCGTCCCCGAACGGCACGATCAGCGCGAACGCGTCGCCGGTGGTGTCGGTGGTCATGGTCTGGGCCGGGTCCTCGGCCAGCGGCACGTCGGCCAGCATCACCGACCGCACCACGGCCTGGCCGGGAAACGGCAGCCCGAGCCCGTGCCGGACCGTGCTGTGCAGGCCGTCCGCGCCGACCACGTAGGCGGCCCGGACCGTCCGCCGCTGTGAGCTGCCGGTCCGCTGGACCTCCACTTCGACCTGGTCCCCATTTTGCCGAAGGCTGGTCACCTCGGCTCCGGATCGGATCTCGGCCCCGGCCGCCCGGGCCCGGTCGGCCAGCACCTGCTCGGTCTCGTACTGCGGGGTGACCAGGACGTAGGGAAACCGGCTGGGCAGATCGGCCAGGCTCAGCTCGGCCCGGCCGAACAGCCGCAGTCCCGGGACCGGGGTGCCGCGCGCGATCAGCTGGTCGGCGATCCCGCGGGCGTCCAGTTCCTCCAGGGTCCGGGCGTGCACGGCGAACGCCCGGGTCAGGTTGGACTCACCGCTCCGGCGTTCGGTGACCGTGCAGCGTACGCCGGCCGCGGCCAGGTCCCCGGCCAGCAGCAGCCCGGCCGGGCCGGCCCCCGCGATCAGCACTTCGGTGTGAATGGGCATCTCAGGACCCATCTTTTCCCATTTTGTTCAGCCGCCGGGTGCCGACGGGGGTTCTCTTTGCCTCCGGCGGCCGGCCACACTGGGCACCGTGCATGAATTCGACCTGGTGGTAATCGGATCCGGCCCTGGCGGGCAGAAGGCCGCGATCGCCGCGGCCAAGCTCGGCAAACGGGTCGCGGTGGTGGAGCGTCCGGAAATGATGGGCGGGGTGTGCCTGAACACCGGCACCATCCCTTCCAAGACGATGCGCGAGGCCATCTTGTACCTGACCGGCCTGGACCAGCGCGAGATGTACGGCCAGAGCTACCGGGTCAAGGAAGACATCACGATCAGCGATCTGACCGCGCGCACTCAGCACGTGGTCAGCCGGGAAGCGGACGTGGTGCGCAGCCAGCTGACCCGGAACCGGATCACGATCCTGCCCGGCCTGGCCCACTTCGCCGAGCCCAACGTGGTCGAGGTCGACCGGGGCGGCGACGGGATGAACCGCCGGGTCAGCGCGGACAACATCGTCATCGCCACTGGCACCCGGCCCGCCCGTCCGTCCACGGTGGCCTTTGACGAGAAGACCATCATCGACGCCGACGGCATCATCCACCTGGAGCGGATCCCGCGGTCGATGATCGTGGTCGGGGCCGGGGTCATCGGCATCGAGTACGCCTCGATGTTCGCCGCCCTCGGCACCAAGGTCACCGTGGTCGAGCAGCGCGAGCGGATGCTGGACTTCTGCGACCTCGAGGTGGTCGAGGCGCTCAAGTACCACCTGCGCGACCTGGCGGTGACGTTCCGGTTCGGCGAGACGGTGTCCGCGGTCGAGGCCCACCCGCACGGCGCCCTGGCCCTGCTGGCCAGCGGCAAGAAGATCCCGGCCGACACCGTGCTGTACTCGGCGGGCCGCCAGGGCCAGACCGAGGAGCTGAACCTGGCCGCCGCGGGCCTGGCCGCGGACAAGCGCGGCCGGATCAAGGTCGACGAGAACTTCCAGACCGAGGTGCCGCACATCTACGCGGTCGGTGACGTGATCGGGTTCCCGGCCCTGGCCGCGACCTCCATGGAGCAGGGCCGGCAGGCCGCGCACCACGCCTTTGGCGAGCCGGTGCACACCGCCCACCTGCTGCAGCCGATCGGCATCTACTCGATCCCCGAGATCAGCTTCATCGGGCAGACCGAGGACCAGCTGACCCAGGCCTGCATCCCGTTCGAGGTGGGCGTGTCCCGCTACCGGGAACTGGCCCGGGGCCAGATCATCGGGGACTCCTACGGCGTGCTCAAGCTGCTGGTCTCCCCGGAGACCCGTCAGCTGCTCGGGGTGCACGTGTTCGGCACCGGGGCCACCGAACTGGTGCACATCGGCCAGGCCGTGGCGGGCTGCGGCGGCACCGTGGACTACCTGGTCGACGCGGTGTTCAACTACCCGACGCTGGCCGAGTCCTACAAGATCGCCGCCCTGGACGCGACCAACAAGATGCGCGAGATCACCCGGCTGGCCAGCGAGATCGACGAGGTCCCCGGCGAGACCGAGCCCGCGACCTGACGGTGTGACCCACGACGCAGAGCCCGGGAATACCTCCTGTGGCACAATGTTGTGAAGTAAGAAGCGTGCTCCGGGGTCGGTGAAATTCCGAACCGGCGGTGACAGTCCGCGACCCAGTGCTCCGCACGGAGCCCTGGTTGACCCGGTGGAACTCCGGGACCGACGGTTAAAGTCCGGATGGGAGGCAGCACGCGCGCGGCGGGCATGTGCCCGGCGTGCCGGATGCGTTGTCATGACGCATCCTGCCCGCGTACCCCCGGAGCCAGGAGAAGTTCGGCTCCGAGGAGGGAAGCGCGGATGTTCACCGGAATCGTGGAAGAGCTCGGTGAGATCGTCGATCTCGATGACCTGGGCGACGCGGCCCGGCTGACCGTACGGGGTCCTCAGGTGACCAGCGACGTGGCCAACGGGGATTCGATCGCGGTCAACGGCGTCTGCCTGACCGTCACCAATGCGGCCGCGGGCACCTTCACCGCCGACGTCATGCGCGAGACCCTGACCCGGTCCAGCCTCGGCGCCCTGGCTCCCGGCAGCCCGGTCAACCTGGAACGCTCCGTTCGGCTGGCCGACCGGCTCGGCGGCCACCTGGTCCAGGGGCACGTGGACGGCGTGGGCGAGGTGGTGTCCCGCCGCCCGGCCGAGCACTGGGACGTGGTCCGGATCACGCTCCCGCGCGGCCTGGACCGGTACGTGGTCGAGAAGGGCTCGATCGCCGTGGACGGCATCAGCCTGACCGTCACCGCCGTCGCCGCGGACTGGTTCGAGGTCAGCCTCATCCCCGAGACGCTCAAGCGCACCACCCTGGGCCACAAGCAGCCGGGAGAAACGGTCAACCTGGAGGTTGATGTGATCGCCAAGTACGTGGAGAAGCTCACCACCGGGTCGGTGACCCGATGACCGCCACCCCGATCCTGCCCGGTCCCCAGCTGGACTCGGTCGAGCGGGCCATCAAGGACATCGCGGCCGGCCGGCCGGTCGTGGTCGTGGACGACGCCGACCGCGAGAACGAGGGCGACCTGGTGTTCGCGGCCGAGTCGGCCACCCCGGACCTGCTCGCGTTCACCATCCGGCACGCCCGCGGCCTGATCTGCGTGCCCATGCTCGGCGAGGACCTGGACCGGCTCAACCTGCCCCAGATGACCAGCGACAACCAGGAGCACATGGGCACCGCGTTCACGGTCAGCGTGGACGCCCGCACCGGCATCAGCACCGGGATCAGCGCGGCCGACCGGTCCCGGACCATCCAGCTGCTGGCCGACCCGGAGGCGGCGGCGCCGGACTTTGTCCGGCCCGGGCACCTGTTCCCGCTCCGCTACACCGAGGGCGGCGTGCTGCGCCGCCGCGGCCACACCGAAGCCGCGGTCGACCTGGCCCGGCTGGCCGGGCTGCGCCCGGCCGGGGTGGTGACCGAGATCGTCAACGAGGATGGCACCATGGCCCGGCTGCCGCGGCTGCGCGAGTTCGCCGACGAGCACGGGCTGCAGCTGATCTCGATCGAGCAGCTCATTGACTACCGGCGCCGGACCGAGACCATGGTCAGCCAGCAGGCCCGGACCACGCTGCCCACCGCCTACGGCGACTGGCAGGCCTACGGTTACCTGAACACCGTGGACGGCATCGAGCACATGGCCCTGGTCCTGGGCGAGCTGGGTGACGGCGAGGAGGTGCTGGCCCGGGTACATTCCGAGTGCCTCACCGGCGACGTGTTCGGCTCGCTCCGCTGCGACTGCGGTGCCCAGCTGGAGGCGGCCATGGCCCTGATCGCGGCCGAGGGCCGCGGCGTGGTCCTCTACCTGCGCGGTCACGAGGGCCGCGGCATCGGCCTGCTCAGCAAGCTGCGCGCCTACCAGCTGCAGGACCACGGCTCGGACACGGTGGACGCCAACCTGCAGCTCGGCTTGCCGGTGGACGCCCGCGACTACTCGACCGGGGCCCAGATCCTGGCCGACCTGGGGGTGCGCTCGGCCCGGCTGCTGACCAACAACCCGGACAAGGTGACCGGGCTGTCCCAGCAGGGCCTGGACGTCACCCCGGTGCCGCTGCCGGTGCCGGTCACCGCCCAGAACCTGCGCTACCTGGCCGCCAAGCGGGACCGGCTGGGCCACACCATCGACAACCTGCCCCAGACCGGGACGGGCACCACGAGGGAGTCAGCATGAGCGGGGTTGGCCGCCCCGTGCTGGAGACGGTCGACGCGTCCGACCTGACCCTGGCCATCCTGGGCACCCGGTGGCACGCGGAGATCACCGACTCGCTGGTGGACCGGGCCACCGCCGCCGCTAAGGCGTGCGGCGTGTCCGACCTGGTGGTG
>DASXJM010000293.1:0-3947 GCA_036497405.1 Streptosporangiaceae bacterium
GCCGACATCGCCGAGAAGGCCAGCCCGAAGCCGACGCCCAGCACCGCGGTGGCGACGTAGATCTCCCACTGCTGGGAGTGCGCGAAGGCGAACATCGCCATCGCCACGCACCCGACGACGCAGCCCGCGACGACCAGGACCTTGCCGCCGAGCCGCCGGGTCAGGCGCCCGACGAACAGGCCGGTCACGAACATGGTCACCCCCGAGGGCAACAGCATCAGACCCGAGCGGGTGATGCTGGCCCCGAACCCGTACCCAGCCGAAGACGGAGTCTGGACGAACTCGGGCAGGAAGGCGAACATCGCGTACAGCCCCACCCCGATGAGCAGCGCGACCACGTTGTTGGTCCAGACTCCGGGGCGGCGCATCATCTTCATGTCGATCAGCGGGGTGGCCGCCCGTAGCTCGGACCAGACCCAGACCGCGGCGAGCAGCACCGCCGCCGCGAGCAGCCCGAGGACCGCCGGCGAGCCCCAGCCCCAGTCCGACGCCTCGCTCAACGGCACCAGCAGCGCCACCAGCCAGCCCGACAGCAGCACCGCAGGCAGCCAGCTGATCGTGCCGCGGCCGCGCACGGGGGATTGGGGGATGAAAACCACGGAACCGACCGCCGCGATCACCGTGGCGATGCCCGGCAGCCAGAACAGCCAGTGCCAGTTGAGCGCGTTCACGATCGGGCCCGCCAGTACGATGCCCAGGCTGCCGCCGACGGCGGTCAGCGCGGCCAGGATACCGACGGCGCCGGCCACCTTTTCTTCGGGGAATTCGTCCCGGATGATCCCGAACCCCAGCGGCAGCGTCCCTCCGCCCAGCCCCTGGATCGCGCGGGCCACGATCATCACCCCGAGGTTGGGGGCTACGGCAGCCAGAACCGATCCGATCGCGAGGGCGACCAGCGCGGCCACGAAGACCCACTTCTTGCCGACCAGGTCGCCGACCCGCCCCAGGATCGGGGTCATGACCGAGGCCGACAGCAGGTAGGCCGTCAGCACCCACGTCACGGCGCTCTGGGAGGTGTGCAGTTCCACCTGCACCGTGCTCAGCACCGGGATCACCAGCGACTGCAGCAGCGCAAAAGCGCCGATGCCGATCGCGAGCACCGCGAACGTCAACTGATAGTGCGACCGCCGCGCACCGTCCATGTCAGGCCCCTCACCAAAGCGGAATCAGCATTCCGCTACAGCCTACCGTAGCGGAATGAACATTCCGGTACAGACTGGTGCACCCGGCAGCCAGAGCGGACGCGTAGGCGGTGCGATGGCTACCCGACGGTGACTGGTCACCGGCTCACCGGCCGTCCAGTACGCCCGCCGGTCCCTCCGGCTGACTCCCTCCGGTGGCGAGGAACGCGGTTCCGAAGAACAACTCGGTCCAGGAGAAATCGGCCAGCTGCTCCTGCATGGTGGCGCGGATCGTCTCCCACGGACGGCGCATCATCCACTGGTCGATGGCGGCGAAAGGCCGCACCGTGGCCGTGCCGAGCTGGGCCAGCCACTCAGGGGTGCGGCCAGGAACCTTGAGGTCCAGCACGACCCAGCGTCCGCCCGCGGCCAGCGCCGCGGTGCCGTGGGCGATGACCTGGGCGCACTCGGGCACCTGGGTCAGGGCGTAGGTGGACAGGATCGCGTCGGCTCCGGCCGGGAATTCGAAGCCGGCCGCGTCGGCCTGCACCAGGCTGACATTGCTCCAGCCGTTGGCCTTGATCCGGTCCTGGGCCTGGGTCAGCATGGCGTCGGTCAGATCGACGCCGACGATCCGGCCCCCGGGACCGACCGCCTGCTGCAGCAGCGTGAAGTTCAGGCCGGTCCCGCAGGCCAGGTCGATCACGGTGCCACCCGGGCGAAGGTCGAGCGCCTGGACGGCCCGGAGGCGCTGGGTCCGCTGGGGGTACCCGGGCGCGGGGTACAGCCGGGAGGTGAGGTCGTAGTGCCTGGCCTTCCTGCGGTAGGTCTCGATCAGGTGCTGGCGCGTACTGTCGGTCTGGCTCACGGGGTGTTCATCGAGGCCGGCCGGGTCAATTCGTACCATCTAGGACAGCGCACCTTCCCGCACAGCGGACTCGACGGCAGCCTTGATCGCCACCATTTCGATGTCGCTGACGCGCTGCATCCTGCTCTTGAGCAGGCCGGCCGGGATGGCGCGCATGATGCCCGCGAGGTCGACCTCGATCCACATCACGGCGCCGGTCTGCCCGTTGTCCGCGGGCTTGAATTCCATGCCCCAGCGGGCCGCCGACGTGCCCATCGGCCCGGCGAACGCCACCCGGTGGGGTGGCTCGACCACGGTCACGCCCTGGCTGCGGCGGCGAGACAACCCGAACATCAGCTTGGCCCGCTGCTCCACCCGCGCGCCGGTCTGGAACGGACCTCCGTCGCGGACCCGGGCTTCGAGAACCGTCGGTGCCCACTCCGGCCAGCGTCCGACGTCACAGATATACGCGCACGCCTCCGGGACGGTGCTGGCGATGGTTATGCGGCACTCGGTTCTGAATGTCATCAGGCGGACTTCTCTTTCATGTTGATCGCGGGTAATCGGAAGGGTCAGGCGGTCAGCGCGGCGGCGACCTCCTGGGTGGTCTGGTCCCAGCCGCGCAGGGCCGGCTGCCGCTGCCGTACGGCGGCCCGCAGCCGCTGCCGGTAGTCCTCGTCGCCCAGCCAGTCGGCGAGCGCGGCGGCGAGGGCGGCCGGGTCGCCGGGCGGAACCAGTTGGCCGGGCCCGGAGCCCTCGGCGGTGGCACCGAACGCTTCCGGCAGCCCGCCGACGGCGGAGGCGATGACCGGCAGGCCATGGGCGAACGCCTCGGTGACGGTCATGCCGTAGGTCTCCGCCCGCGACGGCGCGACCAGCAGGCCGGCGGTGGCGTAGGCGTCGCTGAGCGCCGGGCCGGTCAGGATGCCGCTGAGCCGGACGCGATGGCCGTAGCCGAGATCCGTGATCCGGCTCCGCAGGTGTTCGACGAACACCGGGTCGCGGTCCAGCGACCCGGCCAGCAGGCAGTGCCAGTCCCGATCGGCCAGGGCAGCCAGCGCCTCGACGAGGACGTCCTGTCCCTTGTGGCGGCTGAGGACTCCGACGCAGATCAGGTGGTCGCGGAGGGGCCGGGCCGGGGCCGCGACCCGATCGGCGCCCGGCCGGGCGACGTGCACCTGGCCGGCCGGGATCGCGTCTCCGGCCAGGACCTGCCGCTGGGTCCATTCGCTGGTGACGACCACGGCGGCGGCCGCGCGGAGCACGGATCGTTCCGACCGCTCGGCCGCGGCGTCGTGGTGGGCGGCGGCGACGGTGGCCAGCGGCATGTGCAGCAGCACCACCAGCCGGATCCGCCCCGTGTGGGGCAGCAACTGCGCGGCGGCGGGCGAGGCGATGAGCCCGTCGATCAGCACGGTCTCACCGTCGGGAACGGCGGAGACGGCGCGGGCCAGGCCGGCGCGGTCGCCCGAATCGCCGGCCGGCCCGGCCGCGACGGTCGCGACCAGGACCTCCCAGCCGGCCTCGGCCAGTCCGGCGCAGACGCGCCGGTCATAGATGTTGCCGCCGGTCGGCTGGCCGGGGTCATCGAATCCCTCGGGGACTATGACGTGGACCCGCACGATGTCCTGGCCCTCCAATCCGTCACCCCTGTCACTGCGTAATACGTGGAAACGGAGGGCACGGATTGATTCGGGACGACCTGAGACAGCTTCAGCGAACACCGTGGCCGACGGCGCTGGAACGGGCGGCGGCGACCGCATACCCCGCGGGCGAGTACGTGGGCCAGGAGAGCTTCATGCGGGCCGCCGAGATCCGGACACTGGCCCACCAGGCCCGGATCGGCCCCGGCGTCTCCGTGCTCGACCTGTGCTGCGGAGTGGCCGGCCCGGGCCGGATGATCACGGCCGCGTCGGGCTGCCGCTACCTGGGTGTCGATCAATCTGCCACCTCGCTGACCACCGCCCGGCAGCGGGCCG
>DASXJM010000294.1:0-14021 GCA_036497405.1 Streptosporangiaceae bacterium
GCGCTGCTGATGCGGCTGAGCGACACGGCCCGGAGACCGGCCCCGCAGCCGATCCAGGATGAAGGCATGACCCAGGTGGTGAACCTCTCGTGAACCGAGCGGTCCGCCGGATCTCGATCGCGGTCCTGGTCATGTTCGTCCTGCTGCTGGCCAACGTGAACTACCTGCAGGCGTTCGAGGCCAACAGCCTGTCCGACAAGAAGGGCAACTCGCGCGCCTTCACCGCGCAGTTCCAGAACAAGCGCGGTGAGATCACCACCGCCGACGGCACGGTCCTGGCCGAGTCCAAGAGCATCGGCGGGATCTACAAGTACCAGCGGGTCTACACCAAGGGCGACGAGTACGCGCCGGTCACCGGCTACGACACGCTGTACACCGCGACCGGGGTCGAGCAGGCCGAGAACGCGCTGCTCAACGGGACCTCGTCCAAGCTGGCGGTGCGCAACATCATCGACACCATCACCAACAAGCCGCGCAAGGGCGCCACCGTGCAGACGACGATCAACTCCAAGGCCCAGAACGCGGCCTGGAGTTCGCTGCAGTCCAGTGGCAAGTCCGGGGCGGTGGTCGCGCTCAACCCGCAGACCGGGGCCATCCTGGCCATGGCCTCCTACCCGTCGTTCGACCCCAACAAGCTGGCCGTGCTGGACGGGACCCAGCTCAACGCGAACGACGCCGCGCTGCAGAAGGATTCCAACCAGCCGCTGCTGAACCGGGCCATCAACGCCACCTACCCGCCCGGGTCGACGTTCAAGATCGTCACCAGCTCCACCTTCTTCAACGAGGGCAAGGGCAACCCGAACACCGAGGTGCCCGCGCCGACCAGCCTGACCCTGCCCCAGAGCAGCACCAAGCTGATCAACGACAACGGCGAGGTGTGCGGGAACGGCAACACGGCCACGGTCGACCTGGCCTTCACCAAATCCTGCAACACCGCCTTCGCCCAGATCGGCATCAACCTGGGGTCAGCCACGCTCAAGGCCGAAGCCGAGAAGTACGGCTTCAACAACCCGGACCTGACCGTTCCGGCCCCGGTCTCCGCGAGCAACTTCCCCCTGGAGCCCGCCTCGTCGTTCACGGCCATGTCGGCCATCGGGCAGAAGGACGACACGGTCACCCCGCTGCAGGAAGCCATGATGTCGGCCGCCATCGCCAACAACGGCACGCTGATGCGGCCCTACCTGGTCCAGCAGGTCCAGGCGGCCGACCTCAGCATCGTCGACCAGGCCACCCCGCAGCCGCTGAGCCAGCCGGTCAGCTCGCAGGTGGCGGGCGAGATCAAAGGCATGATGCTGCACGTGGTCAACCAGCCGGAGGGCACCGCATTCGCGTTCAACAACGCGATCCCCGGGGTGCAGATCGCCGGCAAGACCGGTACCGCGCAGAACGGCATCAACAACAGCAATCTGAATGATGCCGTTTTCACTTGTTTCGCCAGTAACGGCAACCGTTCGATGGCCGTCGGCGTCATCATTCAAGGTGGCGGTTACGGCGCCGCGGCCGCTGCTCCCATCGCCGTCAATGTCCTCAAGGCGTACCTGGAGAACGGGTGAACGACCACCTGCTGGGCGGGCGCTATCGGCTGAGTGGGCGGATAGCGGTAGGCGGCATGGGCGAAGTGTGGCGCGGCACCGATGAGCTGCTCGACCGGCCCGTGGCCGTCAAGCTGCTCTCGGCCGCGCACGCCAGCGACGATTCGTTCCGGGCCCGGTTCCGGGCCGAGGCCCGGTACGCGGCCTCCCTGTCGCACCCGCACATCGCCCAGGTCTTCGACTACGGCGAGATGTCCGACACCGACACGGTCCCGGACGACCTGCCGTCCGGTGGCGCCTACCTGGTCATGGAGCTGGTCCAGGGTGACCCGCTGTCGGCGCTGATCGCCCAGCAGGAGCGGCTGTCAGTGTCCGACAGCCTGCGCATCGTGAGCCAGGCCGCCGACGCCTTGTCGGCCGCGCACGAGGCGGGTATCGTCCACCGGGACATCAAGCCGGGCAACCTGCTGGTCACCCCGGACGGCACCACCAAGATCACCGACTTCGGCATCGCCCGGGCCATGTGGGCCGCCCAGGCCTCCCACCTGACCCAGACCGGCATGGTCATGGGCACGGCCAGCTACGTCTCACCGGAGCAGGCCACCGGGGGGACGATCACCTCGGCCTCGGACATCTACTCGCTCGGGGTGGTGGCCTACGAGTGCCTGACCGGCACGCCGCCGTTCACCGCCGAGACCCCGGTCGCGATCGCGGTCGCGCACATGCACCGGCCGGTGCCGCCGTTGCCGGCCGACATCCCGGCCCCCGTGGCCGAACTGGTCATCAACATGCTGGCCAAGCCGCCCGAGGAGCGACCGCAGAGCGCGCGCTGGGTGGCGGACCGGGCCCGGCAGCTGCGCAGTGCCCTGCCCAACTCGACCGGCCCCGAAGCCCAGCTGGACCCCGGACTCAACGAGGCCGTGCTGGCCGAGACGGCCCTGGACGGCGGCGGCCCGGTGCTGCCCAGCGCGGAGGCGGTGACCGACCCGCGCCTGGGTGCCTCGCTGACCCGGGCCGACCTGGGTCTGACCGCCGAGTCGTCGCCGACCCCGCCCGGGCTGCCCGCTGAGTTCGGGACCGGGGGCAACGAGGCCAGCCGCCGGCGCAAGCGTTCGGCGCTGCTGGCCGCCCTGGTCAGTGTGGCCGTGGCCGCGATCGGCGGCACCGTGGCGGCGGTGATGCTGTCCGGTAAGCCGATGAGCCCAACCGGTGACGTGTCGCCGGCCAGTTCCTCGGCCTCGGCCGCGCATACTGGGGCCAGCAGCCAGCCGGCCTCGTCCGCTACGCCAACTCAGAGTCAGGCACCGGGCGGTTTCATCGCCGTTACACCTACCCTTAGGGGAACAGGACTGGGCACGGCGACGGGTCCCGTGGCGAAGCCCACGGTCAGAAAGACAACTAAACCGGTAACGAAACCGACCACGGTGGCGCCTACCACCACAGGACCGACTCAGGGTCCAACCACGCCACCTCCACCGCCGCCGACAACGCCCGACCCCGGCGGAAGTCAGGAACCGGCGAATTTATAGGTCCAGATGGGCCCCCAGTGATGCGACAACGCGGGATGGTTTGGCAAAGTGCGAGATATGACACAGCCACGGCTGCTTGGTGATCGCTACGAGCTCGACGGCGTCGTCGGGCGTGGCGGCATGGCCGAGGTGTACCGGGCGCACGACATCCGGCTCGACCGCACCGTCGCCATCAAGACGCTCCGCGTCGATCTGGCCCGGGACCAGACGTTCCAGGCCCGGTTCCGGCGCGAGGCCCAGTCCGCGGCCTCGCTGAACCACCCGTCCATCGTCGCCGTGTACGACACCGGCGAGGATATGACCAGCGGCCTCCCGGTCCCGTACATCGTCATGGAGTACGTGGACGGCCGGACCGTGCGGGACCTGCTCCAGGCCGACCACCGGCTGCTGCCGGAGCGGGCGCTGGAGATCATCGACGGCGTGCTGGGCGCGCTGGACTACAGCCACCAGTCCGGCATCGTGCACCGCGACATCAAGCCCGGGAACGTCATGGTCACCCGCAACGGCGACATCAAGGTCATGGACTTCGGCATCGCCCGGGCCATGAGCGACAACCAGGCCACCATGACCCAGACCGCGCAGGTCATCGGCACCGCCCAGTACCTGTCGCCCGAGCAGGCCCGGGGCGAGCGGGTGGACGCGCGCAGCGACCTGTACTCCACCGGCTGCCTGATGTACGAGCTGCTCACCGGGCGGCCGCCGTTCACCGGCGACTCGCCGGTGGCCATCGCCTACCAGCACGTGCGGGAAAACCCGGTGCCGCCGACGGTGGTCGATCCGGACATCCCGGCCTGGGCCGACGCGATCGTGCTCAAGGCCATGGCCAAGGACCCGGCCGACCGGTACCAGAGCGCGGGCGAGATGCGCATGGACGTCCAGCGGGCTCAGAACGGCATGGCCCTGGCCGCCCCGACCCGGCTCGACAGCTACGGGCGGACCCAGGCCATGGGCGCGGCCACCATGATGGCCAACCCGACCACCTCGGTCCCGCCTTATCAGTACGGCGACCAGACCGACCACGGCGAGGAACCGCCGCGGCGCAGCTACCGGGCTCTGCTCTGGGTGCTGGGCCTGCTGGTGGTGCTGGGCGCGGTTGGCGCGCTGGCGTACCTGCTGTTCGGCGGGGGCGGCAAGACCTACGCCGTGCCCCTGGTGAATGGCCTGCCCCAGGCTCAGGCGGTGAAGGCGGTCACCAACGCGCACCTGAAGCCGGCCGTGGTCGACCAGGCCAGCTCGAGCACCAAAAAGGGCAACGTCATCAAGTCCAACCCGGCCGAGGGCAACAACGTCAAGGCCAACACCGTGGTGACGCTGTACGTGTCGGCCGGTCCGCAGATGGTCTCGGTGCCCAACGTGGTCGGCCAGCAGGCCACGGCGGCATCCAGCGCCCTGACGGCCAAGGGCCTGACCGTGAGTGAGGTCCCGGACACCGGCTCGACCGCGCCCAAGGGCCAGGTGACCAAGCAGAGTCTGTCCCCGAACACCTCGGTGAACCCGGGCACCAAGATCACCCTCTCGGTGTCCGGCGGCGGGGTGAACGTGCCCAGTGTGATCGGTGACTCGGCCTCCACCGCGCAGACGATCCTGCAGGGCGCCGGGTTCAAGGTCGATCCGAAGACGGTGACCGGCCCGTCCAGTGCCACCCCGGGTGACGTGTTCAACCAGACACCGGCCGGAAACGCCTCGGCCCCGGAGGGCTCGACGATCACGATCTACATCGCGCAGCAGCCGGCCAGCCCGACCCCCACCGCGCCGACCCCGACGCAGTCGCAGCCTCAGGGCGGGAACAACCCGACCCCGACGCCGAGCCAGAGCAACCCCTTCGGGGGCCTCAGCCAGAGTGGCGGACACGGCAAGAACAAGTAATTTTCTTGACGAAGGTGAACGGCCTGGGTTTCCGCCCAGGCCGTTCTGCTTTTGCTGCGGGGGTTATCGGGTCCCGGCGGTGGGGCTGGCCGTCAGCCGTTGATGGCGCTGCCGTCCACCGGGACGTGCAGCTGCAGCCAGGGGAACACCCCGAACCACAGCACCGCCGCGGCCAGCAGGATCAGCAGCAGCAGCCAGGCCGTCCGCGCCCCCGGCCGTCCCGGCAGCGATCGCCAGAGCCATCCGTACATCGTGTGTGCCTCCCTGGTCGTGGTGGGCTGCTGGTGGCCGGGCTGGTCAGCTGGCCTGGGAGCGGGCCGCGGCCGCGACCAGCTTCCCGGTCACGATCACCCGGTGCGTGCCGGTCCAGGCCGGGTTGCAGGTGATCAGCGTGATCAGGCGCTGGCTGGGCCGCTGGCCCGGGTGGTCCGGGACCGGGTCGGTCACCGCGGTGTCGGTGGGCAGCACGGTGTGCTGGCCGGTGACCCGGTAGGTGTAGGTGTTGAGCCTGGTGTCGATGTAGACCAGGTCGCCGTCCTTGAGCGAGGGCAGGCTCCAGAACGGGTTGCCCGCGGTGACCCGGTGCCCGGCCACCGCGAAGTTGCCGAGCTGGCCGGGCAGCTGGGTGCCGGGCACGTGGCCGGGGCTCACGTTCAGCTGGGCCAGGGCCGTGCCCTGGATGATGGTGAAGCGCCAGTGCGGGCCGAAGGCCGGGATGCGGATGAACGCGAACGGCTGCCCGGTGGTCAGCGTGATCTGATCGGCCCGGGGCGGCCGGGCGGCCCGTCCGGTGCCGGAGCCGGAGCTACCGGCCCACTGCTGGTTGAGCTGGTCGCTGAGCTGATGCTGGGCGTCCCCGGCCCGCAGGGCGGTCCCCCACAGCAGGTACGCGACGAAGAGGAGGACGACGGCGCCGACGGTGACCAGAAGCTCACCCAGGCCGCGGAGAACGGTTCGCACGGTTGGCTCACACCAAAGAGTCGATTTGGCAGTGCCGGTACAGCAGTGCCGATTTATCGGGATGACTACGTACCGTCATCGAATGTTAGCCGGTAGTAATGATATTTGCCCCGGAAACGGCCCGGTCGGTAACGCACTACGATTACGCCATGCCGAAGTCCCGGGTCCGGAAGAAGCCGGTATACACGCCGCCGCCGACGCGTTCGCTGCGGCACAAGAGCAGCCCGCGCTGGCTCCCCATCGCCATGGTGGCCTGCCTGCTGGTCGGCCTGGCCTTCATCGTCCAGTACTACGCGACCAACGGCGGCATGATCGGCCTGTCCGTGCTGACCTACTGGAACATGGTCATCGGCTTCGTTCTGATCATCACCGGGGTCGTGCTGGCCACTCAGTGGCGTTAGCCGCCCGGTCCGCGGGTCCGGCCGGTTGCGGGCGTGAGCGGCGTGGGCGGCCCGGTCAGAAGGCCGGCAGGCCCAGGTGGACGCTCCACAGCGCGGTCGCGGCCACCAGGGCGGCCAGGACGACCACGGTCGCCCCGGCCTGGATCAGGAACCGCTGGTTACGGGGCGCGTAGGCGTAGGCCGCGGTGATCAGCGACCCGACGACCAGGCCGCCGATGTGGTCCTGCCAGGCGATGCCGTGCACCACGAAGCCCAGGACCAGGTTGATGGCGATCAGCCCGATGATGCCCCGGCTGTCCGTGCGCAGCTTCCTGGACACCACGAACCAGGCGCCGAACAGGCCGAACACCGCGCCCGAGGCGCCCAGCGCGGCCTGGTACGGGACCAGGTAGTACAGGAACACCCCGCCGCCGATGGCGCTGAGCAGATAGACGGCCAGGTATCGCGCCGAGCCCAGCAGCCGCTCCAGTTGCGGGCCGACCACGATCAGCGCCCACATGTTGAACAGGATGTCGGCGAAGCCGAAGGTGCCGCCGGTCGGGGCCACGAAGGCCGAGGTGAGCAGGCGGTACCACTGGCCCGCCCCGACCCCGACCGCGCCGCCTTGGCCATTGCCCGCGTAGCCGACCATCAGCAGGTTGTCGGCGACGCTGGGCCGGGCCAGCACGACGATGTAGAGCAGGACGTTGATGCCGACCAGCGACCAGGTGACGGCGGTGCCCGTCGTCACCCGGCCACCGAACGGTGTCCTCGGCTGCCGCATCCGCGGGCCCGCTTCGGCGGTCCGGCCGTTGATGCAGTCCACACACTGCTGACCGACCGGCGCCGAGCGCAGGCAGTCCGGGCACGCGGGGCGCCCGCAGCGTGAGCACGAGACGTAGGTCTCCCGGCCCGGGTGCCGGTAACAGGTCGGGACGCTGGCCGACGCCGATCCGGGCTCATCTCCGGCCGGAGGGCCGACCGGGGGGCCGGCCTCGGGCGGGCCGGAGGCGGGAGTGTTCAAAGCTTCCTGCGCTTTCTTGCCTGCGGTCAGGCCCCGCCGTCGCGGTCGATGACCACCGACTCGATCACGACGTCCTGGGTGGGCCGGTCACGCCGGTCGGTCTGGGTCTGGCTGATGCGCTGGACCAGGTCCGAACCCTCGATGACCTCACCGAAGATGGTGTGCTTGCCGGTCAGCCAGGCGGTGGGGGTCACGGTGATGAAGAACTGCGATCCGTTGGTGCCGGGCCCGGCGTTGGCCATGGCCAGCAGGTACGGACGGGTGAAGGCCAGGTCGGGGTGGATCTCGTCCTTGAACTTGTAGCCCGGGCCGCCGGTACCGGTGCCGAGCGGGTCACCGCCCTGGATCATGAAGTCGGGGATCACCCGGTGGAAGATGGTCCCGTTGTAGAGCGGCTCACTGGTCTCCGCCCCGGTCTCGGGGTGCTGCCACTTCCGGCTGCCCTCGGCCAGTTCGACGAAGTTACGCACGGTCTCCGGAGCCTGGTCCGGGAACAGCCGGACCTTGATCGGCCCCTGGTTCGTGTTGAGCGTTGCGGTAAGCGTGTTGGTCATGCCGGGAATCCTCGCATAGCCGGCCGCGCCGACTTGTGTTGTCCTTCGGTATCCGGTGGCCGGGTCCGGTTTTGGAATGTCCTGACGCCCGTTTATGGTGGCTTGACGCTCCGTTTGTCCGGACCTTTCCGCGAGCCGGCTTGGTGCGGCGCGCACTTCCACGGTACAAGCAATATCGCGTGGCCTGCCGGGCGGAGGGTTGAGGTCGCTGGTCACGGGAAGTGTTGGAGTCGAGATCATAAGCAGGAGGTCAACTGTGTCGCTTATGAAGGATAAGAAGGCGAAGAACGCCGCGTCGCAGGCCTCGGACGCCGCGGACGCGGCCAAGAAGGCCGCTCGCAGCCGGGCCAAGGACGTGAAGAACCTGGCGCGTGACCGTGCCCAGGACGCCGCTGACCTCGCTCGTGACCGGGCCCAGGACGCGGCCGCAGTGGCCCGTGTCCGGGCCCAGGATGCGGCTGACGTAGCCCGCAGCCGGGCCAAGGACGCGGCCGCCACGGTCACGCCGAAGGCCAAGGACGTGGCTCAGAACGTGGTCGCGCAGGTCAAGCCGGTCGCTCAGCAGGTCGCGGCCAACGCGGCCTCGACCGTCGAGCAGGGTGTGCACGACGCCCGGGAATGGGCCGCACCGAAGATCGAGGAGGCCGCCAGCGCGGTCACCGAGACGGTCGCGCCCAAGGTCTCGAAGGCGCTCAAGTCCACGGCCAAGAAGGTCGAGCCGGCCAAGAAGCGCCGGGTGTTCGGCTGGCCGGGTGCCATCGGCCTGGCCGTGGTGGCCGCGGCCGGGGCAGCCGTCGCGGTCATCCTGCGCCGGCGCCAGCCGCCGCCCCCGCCGCCATACCCGGGCGAGGAGGCGGAGGACGCCGCGGACACCAGCACGGTGGACGCCGAGGCCAACGGCCGGGTCCGTCAGTCTTGAGCTGACTGACCTGACCAGCAATCAACGCGACGCGGCGCGCAGGAAGCCCCTGTGCGCCGCGTTTCGTCTGCGTGGGATGGCCTTCAGCTGGCGCGGACGGACAAGCTGCTGATCGCGCCGGAGTTGCCCAGCACCACCGGCTGGTCGGCGGTGACGTTGGTCAGCGTGACCGGGACCAGCGGGGTCAGCGACTTCAGCAGCTGCAGCAGGGTCGATTCGGCGTTGCCCGGGGTCAGGATGAGCGGGACCCCGGCCAGCTGGCCGGTGAGCTTGGTCGCGTACAGGACCACGTCGCCGGAGAACGACGCCGAGGTGGCCGCGGTGACCAGCGAACCGCCGGCCCCGGCCACGGTGAGGTCCAGGTGGGACAGCTGCTGGGAGGTCATGGTGAACTTCATCATCGTCACCGTGCCGCCCCCGCTGACCGGCATGGCCACCGTGCCCTGGTAGGCCAGCCCGTCCAGGGTGGCCGAGTTGGCCGTGATGACCGAGGGCTCGCGGGCGACCACCAGGCCCCGGGTGCCCTGGGCCTTCTTGTTGTTCGGCCCCTTGGCCTTACCGGCACCGCCGGCGCCGCCGGCGGCCGGGTCGGTGGCCGTGCCGCCCAGCCCGGCCACCGCGGAGGGCAGGCCGCTGCCGCTGGACGGCAGCACGTTGGGGATCGGCAGCGACCCGCCGCCCCCGCTGCCGGTGCCGGTGTTTCGGGACGGCGACGGGGTCGGCGAGGCCGACGGTGACGGCGAGCAGATGACGAACAGGATGCAGCCCTGGCCGGACTGGGTCCCGGCTGGGTGGACTTCGGCGGCCGAGGCCCGGCCGCCGCCGGTCAGCACGGCGGTGGCCGCCACCGCCAGCAGGGCCGCGATGGCCAGGGTCCGGCCCGCCCAGCTGGACCGGCGACGACGGCCGTGGCGCGGCTCGTTCAGCCCCCAGTCCGCGCGCAGGGGCTGGCCTGGGCCGGCGTCGTCACCAGGGTCGGTGTCGTCCTCAGGGTCTGGGTCCCCGGCCACCAGCTCCAGCCCGGCCGCCCGCGGCGACGCCGGGTCCGATTCGGCCGCGGGCCGCTGGTCGGGGCGGGACGGCGGGGCGGCCTCGGTCTCGGGCATCAGACCCGGGGTCCAGGCGAAGGCCAGCGAGCCGCCCACGATCCCCAGCAGCATGCCGATGAAGAAGCCGCCCAGGTTCGTGCCGATGAACGACAGCAGCGACAGCAGCAGGCCGGCGATGGCGTAGAACGTCTTGTGCACCGGGGTGAACCACAGGGCCAGCCCGCACGCGATCAGCAGCGCGCCGATCAGGATGCCGAACACACCGCCGATGCCGACGTAGATGACCAGCTTGATCTGGCCGCGGGCCAGCACTCCGGTCAGGGGGATGAGCAGCATCTCCAGCCCGCCCAGCAGTAGCAGCAGGCCACCCCAGAACGGGCGGGACCGCCGCCACTGCCGGAAGGCGGAGCGCCGCGGGCCGCGCGTCACGGGCAGGAGCCGCCGTTGGTGTTGATGTTCAGGCTGAGACCCGGCAGCGTGAACGTGCCGGCCGTGGTGAGCCAGGTGTGCTGCACCAGGTGGTTGATGGTGATCGTGTCGGCCTGCTCACCGAACGAGCCGGGGGTACCGGTCGTGCCGGGGTCTTTGTTCAGCGTCCCGGCATCCTGGCCGATGGCGATGTTGTGGAAGCTGGCGTCGCCGCTGAGCGAGCTGGCGTCCACGATCAGGTTGCTGGCCGACACCGGGTGACCGGACGAGCGGCCCGCCCGCAGCAGCAGGGTGACCGATCCGATCTTGACCGCCTGGCACAGGTTGGTCAGCTTGGCCGACCGGATCGCGGACTCGGCCACCGGGATCTGCTTGTCACCCGACTTGACCGTGGATCCGAACTGCTCGAACCCGTTGCCGCTGAGCTGGTTGGCCGTGACCGTGTACTCCTGGCCGGAGACCGAGATGTTGGCGCCAATGGCGCCTTCGGCGGTCAGTCCGATCAGGGCCGCGGCCACGATGGCCGACGGCACCATGACGAACGCGAACCTCTTCCACCGCACCCGCCCCAGAGCGAGGCGTGGGCTGGGTGCTGCTCTCATGGACATGGCGCTCCCGGGGGTGGTCCAGTGTGCCGCTGCGTTGCGGTCTGTCGTCCGGCACCTCTTACCGAAGACCGACGAACGGGCGCAAAACGTCACTGTGACCCACACCACGCCGCGGTCGGGGACAGCAAGTTACTGTCCAGTAGTAACAGCGTCAAGACCGGTCGCGGACGCGAACTGCCCCCAAGGCCCCGCATATCCGGGCTAAACCGGACAAAGTTTCTCTAATTCGGCGGGCCCGGGTGACGAGCCACCGGGCTCGCGTGACGGCAGGTCGATGCCGTACTCGAGCACGACCCGATCGGCGGGAATGACGATGTGGCGGCACACCTCGAGCACGTCCGGCCCGGAGAACAGGCGGCGCAGGATCGCGAACACCGGCACCCCCGCCGCCACCTGCAGGGTCTGCACCTCCGATTCGGACGGCATGCGCGCGCTGACCGCCTCCTCCACCCGGGAGACCGGACGGCCCAGGTAGGCCAGCTGCGCGAGCGTCCCGCCCGGCCAGGGCTCGCGGGCCGGATCGGCCACCGCGGTCCCGGCCACCAGGGCCAGGGGCAGATAGTTCACGCTCAGCTGCTGCGGCTCGGCCCGCGCGTAGAAGACGAAGTGCCGGCGCAGCAGCGCGGTGCCCGGTTCGGTGCCGAACAGCACGGCCAGTTCCTCGTCCGCGGTGACCTCGTCGTACCTGGTGGTGAGCTGGTAGTCCGACCAGCCGATGGCGTGATCCTCGGTGAACGAGGTGCGCGGGTCGGCCGGGTAACGCTCCAGGGCCTGCTGGGCGTCGACCGCGTAGCGCTGCATGGCCCGGCGCCGGACCTGCGGGCGGGCGCGCACCACCGTGCCGCCGCCACGGCGGGTCTCGACCAGCCCCTCGTGCCGAAGCAGCGACACCGCGTGCCGGATGACGATTTCGGACACCCCGTAGACGTGCCGAAGCTCCTCCATCGTGGGCAGCCGCGCGCCCGGCGGGTACTGGCCAGATTGGATCCGTTCCCGCAGCTCATCAGCCACAACAAGATAGGTGGGACGTTCCTGCACGGTCTTGCACCTCCGGACCCAGCCGTCCCCCCCGGAACATTATGCGTTCAGCTTGACACGATCCGCATCTCCCTCCATTTTGTATACGGAAGTTACGGAGTGAAGCCGGCCGTGTCACCAGAGTGCACCGATGCGAGGAGCCGCCATGGCAGGCGGGGACCAGGCCGCCGTCGAGCTGGAAGCACAGTTTCCCGGCTGGCACATCTGGCCCAGCAGCGCCGGACGCTGGTGGGCGACCCGGACCGGGCCGGTGGCGGGCCGGGACAGCTTCGGCGCCGGCCGGGTGATGACCGTCGACGCGGACGACATGGAGACGCTGCGAGCGCAGCTGGACAGGCAGTCCCGCCTGGACCAGGCCGCGCAGCAGTAGGGAGGGGCCGACGGCGGGCCGCGGATCCCACGAGGGGAGGGTCCGCACCGGCAGTTTCGCCGTCGGCCCGCCCTGAACCTCACCAGCCGTTACTCACTCTTCGTCACGAGACGATTACCTAGTCCGGTACGTTCGAGACGTAGCAGCGGCGACCCCGATCGGGCAGGCAGGCATGGTGGGCAGCGCGAACGGTGACGGCGGGGCCTACCGCCCCGGTCCCGCGCGGGCTGGCGTGACCACTCCGCCCGAGCCCGCGACCGCGTCCACGGCTGACGGCCCGGCCGCAGGGGATCGCGGGCGGACGATGCTGGTCTGGGTCGCGGCGGTGGGCATCGTGGCCGCGGCCGCGGTCATGGTGGCGGTGTCGGTGGCCGGCCCGAGCCTGTCGGTGGTCACGATGCCGAAGCCCGCGGCCGGCCCGCCCTGGTGGAGCTGGCGGCATCCGTCCCCGGCCCTGGTGACCTTCGCGCTCTGGGGCGCGGTGCTGGCCGGTGGCACCGGGGTCATCGCCGGGCTGGTGGCCGTGGCCCGGGGGGCGCGGCCACCGGTCCGGGTCCTGCTGGCCTTCGCGGCCCTGGCCGTCGGCGTGCTCACCGTGCTGCCGGCCGCCGGGTCGACCGACATCCTGGACTACGCGGCCAACGGCCGGATGGCCGCCACCGGCCACAGCCCCTACGTGATGACGCCGCTGCAGCTCCAGCGGTCCGGCGACCCCATCGGGCGCTGGGTCCCCGCGACCTGGGACACCAGCGTGTCGGTGTACGGCCCGGTGGCCACGGCCGAGGAGTGGGCCGCCGCCGAACTGGGCGGCCCGTCGATGGCCCGGGTGACGTTCTGGCTCAAGCTGTGGAACTCGATCGCGTTCGGGGTGGTGGTCCTGTTGCTGGACCGGACCCTGCGCGCGGACCCGGCCCGCCGCCTGCGCGGGCACCTGCTGTGGACGGTCAACCCGCTGCTGCTGTGGGAGATCGTGGCCAGCGGCCACATCGACGGCCTGGCCGCCGCGTTCGGCCTGCTGGGCATCCTGGTCGTGCGGAAACGTCCCGGTCGCGGTCACGGTCGTGGTCGCGGCGGCGGGGGTGCGTGGCGCCCGGCCGTTTTCCGGTTCCTGCTGGCTGGGCTGCTCATCGGGGTCGCGGCCGCGATCAAGATCCCCTTCGCGGCGTTCGGCTTGGGGGTGCTCTGGGCCGGGCGCCGGTCGGTCCCGGCCCTGGCCGCGACGGCGTTCGGCTTCCTGGCCGTGCTCGGGCCGGCCTACGCGCTGGCGGGCCGCCCGGCGGTGTCGGTCCTGCTGCACCGGGGCCCGGCCACGACCTGGGACACGATGTACCAGATCTTCTACCGGCCCTTCGGGTACACCACCTTCGGTGCGTTCACCGTGCCCCCGCACCTGACCGTCATCGCCGCCGTCGCCTGCCTGGCCGTCGCCGCCCTGGCCTTTGTGCGTTTTCCGGACGGCACCCCGGACCTGCCCGCGCTCAGCCCGGCCCTGGCCCTCAGCCTGGCCTGGCTGCTGGTCTGGTCCTACCAGCGCCCCTGGTACGACGTGATGGCGATCTGCCTGCTGGCGGTCTATCCCGCCTCCCAGCTGGACTGGCTGGTCCTCGGCCGCCTGATCCTGACCGCGCCGGTCTACCTGCCCGGCGTGCCCGGCCCCACCCCGGCCTGGCTGACCAGCACCATCAACGCGGTCGGCGACTACGTCGCCCCCAGCGCCCGCCTGGTCGCCGCGCTCGCGTTCGTCGCCCTCTGCCTGACCGGCC